>JAKJFY010000144.1:0-1588 GCA_022704665.1 Spirochaetota bacterium
GCCAGCACGGCCTTTGGCAATATCGAATCCGCAAGCACAAGGTCGACGCCTTCCAGAACATAGGTGCCATTAAAATTATTGTACTCCATAAAAAAGTATTGTGCCGATTCGATGTCGCCATGTAAAGCCTCGTTCGGTTTATCAAGAAAACTCTGGAGAAAATGCAGCTTGATTGCCTTTACCACAAAATTGTAGTCGACCACTTATATTATATGATGACCAATTTCGAACTTTCATATATTATCGCCGCATGACAGTCCCCAAAAACCTAAACCCATCCGAGCTAAGATTTATTGCAATGGATATGGATGGAACCATTCTCGATGAAGGATATCAACTTTCTCCCTATGTGGCCAATACACTCAAGAAACTTCAAAACCAAGGGAAAAAGCTCATCATAGCGACAGGGCGCGTATATACGGCTGCCAAAATGACCCTCGCAAATTCATTCGAGCCCGATGCCTTTGTATGCACGAATGGAGCCGATATCTTCGGTCCTGACGGTACAGTAATAGCTTACCATCATATTCCAGTCGAGGCTCTGCCAATACTCACCGAAGTGGGAAGACGCCATGATGTGCTTTTCTGTTGCTACATTGGAGAACAATGGATATATGACCGCTATTCACCTCTTGTAGATTTTTACGAAAAGCGAACCGGCATGAAAGGCGTTCAAAAGGACTTCGACTCGCTCATAGGCGAAGATATTTTAAAATTCCTTGCTATTGGATCGAATGAAGAGCTCCTAATGATGCGAGAAGAGTTGACAAACTTGGCCCCCGACCTTCTAGACACGGTATTTTCTCATGAAACTATGCTCGAAATCGTTGCAAGGGGTGTTTCGAAGCGGCAAGGTCTCGAAGAATGCCTACGTTATTTAGGTGGTAGCCTCGAAGAGACAATTGCATTTGGCGATGCCGAAAATGATCTGGAGATGCTAAAAGCGGTAAGAGTTGGCGTTGCAATGGGAAATGCCCATACCTCGATTCAGACTGCGGTGCCGTATGTAACGGCCTCTGTGGACGACGACGGTGTGGCTCGTTTTCTGGAAGAACTCTTTGGAATATGAAATAGGATTCGATTGGCTTTCAAGCTCTAAAGAGGCCTTCGCCACAACATGGCTTTGAGTTCCTTCGATGCTTAGATGATTCGATCGATGCACGACAATTCTATAACAAAGGTAATCGGCTTCTTCGATTGTCTTCTTGACTGCTTTTTATGCGCTAGTTAAAATCTAGATTCGAACTGCCGGGGTGGTGGAATAGGTAGACACCAGGGACTTAAAATCCCTTGCTGCGCAAGCAGCGTGCGGGTTCGATGCCCGTCTCCGGCAATTTTTTATTATTTTATGACACTGCTACCACCAGAAAAGAATTTTTGCTTTTAGGATTCTCTTTATCGAATCTCAGTATTTTCCTTCGCTAGATACAATATCGTCCATTCTCCGCAATCTCCGCGAAAGGTCGCGCGCAAGATTCATTATCATCATAGAGAAGGCCTTGAGATCGAGTTTGAAGATATCGTAGAGGGCGCGATTAGAGATAGTCACGGTTTCAAGAGCAGTGGTGGCGCGCACAGTGGCGATGCT
>JAKJFY010000145.1:0-1562 GCA_022704665.1 Spirochaetota bacterium
GTTAACCAGATATAGTAGTATTAGCCAACATTCATGAATTGTCAAGAGTAATTATTAGCATGTCATTTAAGAATCAAAAGTGCACCGTTTTTTGAGGATTTAAAGTTGAGTTCGCTCTAAAAAGGTCTCTCAAAATGCTTTTTGGTAAGGGATTTATATGCTAAAATAGATAAATATTGTCAATTGTTGTGGATAGGAATTTTGGACGACTCTTGAATTAGGCAATTGCTTCATCGACCAATTCTCCATTTACAAATCATACTCCCGACTGGGGCGAGGGGGATCAAATTGAATCCTCTAAGCCTTCTACAATTCTTCTCTGCTTCTTTACAGGGCTTATATACCATCGTCAATGTCGCCTGCCTTGTACCATTGCCCTTTGTCTTACGCTGACGTAATCTCACGGTCGCAAACGTTGATTCAATGGAATTGGTAGTCCTGAGATGTATCCAATGCACAGAAGGAAAATCATAGAAGCTAAAGAGCTCATCTTTATCCTTTGCTAGACATTCTACTACCTTCGGATATTTATCAGAAAATGTTTCTACAAAAAGACCATATGCCTTTAGTGCTTCTTCCTTCGTCAGTGCCATTAAACGAGGCGCATCTCTTAGCTCTCTTGCACATTGAAATAGGTCCTGCGCCGGTGAGGATTGTTCGTTCTGGCTTGTTTCCATTTCTTACGACACATTGATGGCTATTCTCATCCTTAAGATGCTGATACTTTGCACAATGCTTAAGCTACTTCTGCTTCAAGTGCTGCCTGAAGCATCTTCCTTGCTCCTTCCCTCATAAGCTATTCCAGTACCTCTACGGTCTCTGGCTTTGTTTTTGTGAAAGCTTCTGCTATACTTTTCTCCACGGACATTCTCCTTTTGATTGGTGTTTTTTCATAGCAAAGCCTATCAAAAATGAACGTCCCTGTCTTTTCCTATCCACAACTTTTGAATATATCTCATGCCAGAATATTCTTGGACTTTCGAAAGAGGCTCGAGTGGCAAAAACGAATATTAGTATTGATAATGAGCATGTGGTAAGAGTGGTAGGCTGCAATTTTGAATGGTATGCTAAAGATTATTCAAGAGATGATAAGCCTTATAGCGCTCATGTAAGAGCATATTTCAAATTCAGAAATGATTTTTCTGCTCGGCTTCTTGGTTTGGTATTTGATGTCAATATGTATGATTCTTTTGGAGATCTTCTATATAGCGCGAAGAATCTAAAATATCAGTTGTCTTTAAATAATGGAGAAGAAACAGGGGATGATCAATTTTGGTATTGGGAAGAAGGATATAATAGCCCATATAATTTGATATGGGATTCGGTAAAAAATGGCACGATAAGAGGAGAAATAATCATTAAGAAAGCTGCCTTTGATGATGGATAAACGATAGATTATGAGACCAATTGAGATGAAGTGATTGCGGCATGCCTATAGCTATCGAAAGGTAGCCCGATCGATTTCCCACATCCAGGTCACCCGGAAGCAGGTACGGAGAATCATACATAAGGCAGAATTAGGGGCAATCTACTCAGAGAGGAATCTCTCAAAGCCAAGGAGG
>JAKJFY010000146.1:0-1547 GCA_022704665.1 Spirochaetota bacterium
CCATGAATCTCTTTCATGAATCTCTTGAGAGTAAGCGCATTCTGTGGCGCATAACCCATCACATCGTTGTCGAAATAGACATAGGCATCGCAGTTCATCGCTATTATCTTCTGAGCCCAGAGCTCTAGCTCTTTGTCGGAATAGCAGGACGAATACAGCGAAGTTGGCCCATGTAGCCGAATATAAGCAAAGTCGGAAGTGACTGCCTCACGATACGGGTAGCGACCTCCAGTGTCGGAGACACAAAATCCAAGGCCGAGCGCTCTCAGGCAATCGAAAGCCTCGTCCTCCATCCAGCTTTTGTGCCTAGGCTCGATCGCACAGCGCAGAGCTGGCAGAGTGCGCAAAGTAATACTGCCAGAGCGCATTCCAGCCTCACCAAAGCCTGCACCGCGCAAAGTCGCGCTGAATTCTTCGAGAGCTCCCTTTTCGAACGCCAAGGATGGCGGAAGCTGAAAAAGCACCACCCCTAACTTATCTCCAAGCGTACTTGCAGAACCTAAAAAACGCTCGAGCGGCTCTTTGACATCATGCAGCCGCTTAATGTGTGTTATAAAGCGACTCGCCTTTACCGCCCAGCAAAAACCTTCTGGCGTTACTTTTCGCCATCTTTCGTAGGTAGACTGCCGCATCTCGTGGTAGAAGGTTGCGTTCACCTCTATCGAATCAAAATGCTCCGCATAGAACTCGAGCCATTTCGTCTTTGGAAGCTTATCTGGATAGAAAGTGCCCCTCCAGTCCTCATAGTTCCATCCCGACGTTCCCACGCGCACCCGATGCATGGCAAATCCTCAAAGGAAGTATAACATAATTCTATCATGTATAAGGAGTGCGGCTAAGAATAAGAATATCAGATGCTCAATAGAACAAGAACATTTTCAAGTTGATAATATGAATAGACAATGTATATACTTTTTTTATGAAAGCGATCATACGAAAATGGGGGAATAGCCTTGGTATCAGGATTCCAGCGATCTATGCAAAAGAACTCGAGCTGACTTATGGGAGTACGGTCAATATCGAAAAAGATGACGATGCGATCGTTATACGGCCCCCAAAAAATATGCTTGAAAATCTCCTTGCGCAAGTATCCGAGAAGAATAAGCATGATTCTATCGATACTGGCGATCCTAGAGGCAAAGAATCATGGTAAGCTCGTCCAGTGGATATGTACCCGAGCGCGGCGATATCGTATGGCTCGATTTCAACCCTCAAATAGACCACGAACATTGTGGCAGATGGCCCGCGTTGACCATATCCCATCGAACTTATAACGAAAAAATTGAAGCGATCATACGACAGCCAGAGATAGCAGTGGCGCCTTAAGCTTGCAGTGCTCTAATCGACGGTGCCTCGATGCTGCTCAATTTCACACCTCTCTTGCAGAAAAATATAGAAAAGCAGCATGTATTATGCGGAAAAATGATAAAAAGCCTTGTCCATCCTGCGGGCGGTAGGGCACGAGTGCTCAGGCTCGACGCTTTTTCAAGGTTTTTGCACATTGCAGCGCTCTATTCGGGAAAGCAGGTGAATTTTGAAGCCTGGAG
>JAKJFY010000147.1:0-477 GCA_022704665.1 Spirochaetota bacterium
GTAAAGCTTTCTTTTAATATATAGTCAGTCTCCAAAACATGCAAGACCCTTAATTGAATAAATTATGTAATCGATTGCATTTTATCGCTTGACAGAATACAAAAACCATGTAATCGTTTACTTATCGCTATTGAGTCGGAAAGAGCGCCTGGCAGACAAGGCACATCGATAGATTTTATGGGTTGCAAGACTGAATGCACGGTTGTGCATCAATGTGCATGATTTAGACGAGAATATGGCGATACGTGTATGACCTTCAAGACCTAAAGCAGGGGAAAGGAGTCGCAGCGGTGGCCACTAAACTATTGTCGATGGAGAAAATAGATAAGCGCTTTACAGGCGTGCATGCGCTTCGCCAGGTGGACTTCGATCTCGATGAAGGGGAGATACACGCGCTCGTCGGGGAGAATGGTGCAGGCAAATCTACCCTTATGAAAGTTCTTGTCGGCATTAATCCAAAGGACTCAGGTCAAATCT
>JAKJFY010000147.1:487-1546 GCA_022704665.1 Spirochaetota bacterium
AAGGCATGCGCTCGAAATGGGCATCGGGATTATCCATCAGGAACTAAACATGATGGAGCATCTCACCGTTGCTGAAAACATCTTTATCGGAAGAGAGTTCACTCGGCGGAATGGCATCATCCTGGATAAGCGCGAACAGAATAAGAGAGCCGAGGAGCTCTTCACTCGGCTCAAAATGGACATCGATCCAACAGAAAAAGTAGGGCGTCTCACGGTTGGAAAACAGCAGATGGTAGAAATCGCCAAGGCAGTGTCCCATCGCTTGAGAATACTCATTCTCGATGAGCCCACTGCGGCGCTCACCGATGCGGAGATCGAAGAGCTCTTTGCAATCATGCGAGACCTCAAGAACCAGGGCGTTGGGATGATCCATATTTCCCATCGTTTGGAGGAGATTCATCAGATTGCCGATCGCGTAACCGTGATGAGAGATGGCGAAATTGTTAGCACAAAAAAGACGAACGATGTCACAAGGAATCAGGCCATCAATATGATGGTGGGGCGCGTGATCTATGAGCAGCCAAAAGTCAAGAGCATGGTTGCGCCAGGGGCTCCTGTCGTGTTGCGCACACATAGGCTCAATGCAGGCAAACTGGTGCATAATGTGAGCTTTGAGCTCCGAAAGGGTGAAATTCTTGGCTTTGCAGGGCTTATCGGAGCAGGCCGCACCGAAACTGCACGCGCTATTTTCGGGGCTGATCCTATTCAGAGTGGTTGGATCGAAGTCAACGGCAGAAGAGTCAGGATCAATTCACCCCAAGATGCGGTGGCGAAGGGCATTGGGTATCTTTCCGAAGATCGTAAGCGCTTTGGTCTTGCGGTCAATCTTTGCCTTAGAGACAACATAGTAATGGCATCCTACGATCAATTTACACGTGGTCTATTCGTCGATGCTAAAAAAGCGGAGGATGTGACCGAGCACTACATCGAAAGGCTTCGAATTAAGACACCTTCTGTCGACCAGCTCATTCGAAACCTATCGGGCGGCAACCAGCAGAAAGTCGTTATTGCAAAATGGCTCATTTGCAACTGTGAAATTCTCATTTTTGATGAACCCAC
>JAKJFY010000148.1:0-652 GCA_022704665.1 Spirochaetota bacterium
AGCCATCTGATCGTCAGTGAATATAGTTCTGTGATCCGTCACTTTTTTTGATGATATGAGAGCGCTTCAGGTGCAGCGCTCTCATATCATCAGTAAAATTGACGAGGGTGGGTCACTAACCGTGACGGATTACAGCAAGCCGATGCATGACGACAAAGCTGATGCCCTCTTTGTGCCAGCGCAGCAGGTCTTCCCTGATGCAGTCAAGCTGGTGCTTTGTGCCGCAAGCGGTCGTGCTCACCCATGCTTCCCGTACCGCCGCTTCGTCAGGCGGCGGCTTCTGGGGATTCAGCCAGTCCCTTGCTTCGGCGATAGCTTTGAGCGTACGGATGACCGTTCGGTGATGCCCTGTGGTTCTATGAATGTGCTTGATGCCACATCCCCGTCTGAGCTGCAGAATGATGTCTCGCAACTCAATCATAGCGATCCTCCTTGGCATGGTGAACCTCCTAAAGGCAAGTATAGCCTTCAGGAAATTCACCAAAATAGTGCAAAAGGGGGGTCACTAAAACTGCCGACCTCTGGGGTCAGCAAAATTGCCGATGGGGGGTCGCTATACGTGACGGGCTACACCCGGATTGAGCTTTTGCAGTTGACTGATGAAAACATCTCTGAAAATAATGCTCGTTTCTCCCCCTCGCAGGCGCATCGC
>JAKJFY010000148.1:662-1524 GCA_022704665.1 Spirochaetota bacterium
CCCCATTCTGCGCAACGTATTCTGCTTTCGACTCCTGTACATACTGGAGGATGGGCTTTTGAACCGAATATTGTTCGCCTCCCAATGTACTCATGAGGGCACCTCCAGATGATTCACTCTTATTTTTGCAGTCATAAGATTATCGAGCAGCGTTTTGAACAATTTCTCCAGCGCCTTTTTTTTATTTTCCTCAGCTTCGATTTTAGCGTCAATGGCGGAAAGGATGGAAGCAATTTTCTGCTGGATAGGGAGAGGGGGGAGGGGGATTTTGAAGTCTCTCAATAAGGAGTAATGTCTGTTATATCCTCTGCTTGGTATTTTAAGATTTAACAATGAGTAATAAAAGAATCTTGGAAATACTACAGAAGTATTTGGAACTAATATTTTGGTTCCATCTGCTCCTGTTACAAAAGGAAAATCTATATATTTTATTATCCTTGTATGATCTCCAAAGATTATAACTGGAAGATTTTTCTTGTAAACATCTTTTTCATTATCCCAATAACCAGCAATCAAATCTTGCCCTTGATCTATTACAGGATATCTGCCATATAAATTATATTCTTGTTTCTTAATTTTTTCTAATTTACTATTTTGTTTATTGATACATGAATCAAATTTCACCACTTCCCAATCCTCTGGCACGGGTCCGATTTCGGTTTCTTTCAGTTGTACGTTTTCAGCCTCTTCCGGTGAAACAGGTCCGTAGGTAAAGAGGTGCTTCATCATCGATTTTTTGAGGGCTTTTGTGGCGGTTATCACCGCTTCAGTCTTCTCCTTTGCCTCCTGCACCGCAGAGAGAACAGCTGCTATTTTTTGCTGCTCGGCAAGTGGGGGGAGGGGGAAATAAAAATCTTCAAGC
>JAKJFY010000014.1:0-38897 GCA_022704665.1 Spirochaetota bacterium
TGTCGAGATTCTTTCCACATGTATTTCTGAAAACGCCTTGAGTAGCTCAGGCGAATCTTGCTTGATCGCCGCCAAGTTTGCAAAAAGCGGTAGAATGGCTTCCGGTAGTTGCTGACCTAAATTGAATTGCTCAAATTTAATGCCTGATACTACTGGCAGCTCGGGATTATCAGAATCGTCTGCGTCTAGAGAAGCAAATGCTATGCCCTCCCCATCGACTAGAATGAGTTTCGAGCCTTGTTCTGTATTTATAGCTATAGATGCTACTGCTAAACGCTCACGAATATCGATCGCGAGTGTGGAAGGTAAAACCCTATGAACTTTCGCGCTAGCTATTCTTGGGTTATTTGTAATCGAATTTGTGATCTCTTCTATATTTACCGAAAAAAGATTTTCGTTTCCAATCGGACCTAAGGACTCGATTATGGAATTCTCCAACATAGTCTCCAAGCCGCTCACCCTAACTGTCTCGATCTTGGCAAGCCGTGGGAGTGAGATGGCTGCTCCAGCTGAAAGAATACACAATAGCGCAATTGCTATGAGGATCCGCAAGCCACTGTGTCTCCTAGGAACCGTCGATGGTTTGACTGGCTTAACAGCCTCACTGAGCTTTTCGGCTTGTGCGGAAAGCGCAATAGAAGCTTGTGAAGCATGCCCTATATATGGATGTACAGAAATCTTTGCAGTGGATGCGGGCCCAGCTTTCTCTTTTGACGCTCGATGCGCTTGTTCCGAGGAGGTTCTAATTCTCTTCGATATTTGATTTTTATCACTCGTATCTATGCTTTTTACTGAGCTTTTCAACACGGAAGTGCCTGGCAGAGCTGTCTCAGAGCGTGTAGTAGCCTTGGTGATGTCTATGGAATAATTGTCAGATTTTGAGAGAAGCGAATGAGCTCCTTTCTTTCTCTGGGCATTTGTTTCATTGGTCTGTTCCTGCAATCTGACATCAGTCATATGCTGCCCCTTTTCTCCTAAAGGCTGCTCTCATAATCATCTCAGTCCGACTACTCCGAGATAGATTGATGAGAATACCACAAGAAATTGCGCTCATGAGAATTGCCGAGCCACCAGCTGAGAAGAAAGGAAGTGCTAGACCGGTAGTTGGCATTATTCCCGTAACAACAGCAAGATTCAAAAGTACCTGCAATGATAAAAGGATTATGATTCCAAAGCCTGCAAGCCTTGAAAAGTAATCTGACACAATAAGTCTTCTGCCCGCTCGCACCAGTATGAAGGACCAAAGCCCCATAACCATAACGACACCAGCAAATCCCGCCTCTTCTACAAAAGCTGCAAATATAAAGTCAGATTGAACTTCTGGAATAGAGCTGAATTTTAGAGTGCCAAGCCCTACACCCTTCCCCCAGATACCACCGGCACGAATTGCTCTGAGTGCGCTATACATCTGATAATTGACTGTTTGGGTATGCTGGTCTGGCATTAGAAAACCAACTAAGCGCTGCACTCTATACTGTGAAGAAAAAATCATAAGCGCACCATAGAGAATCAAGAACAATGCCAGATTAGTCATGAATAAAAATGGAGTACCTGCGAGATACAGCATCGCAAATGCAACGGCAAGCACTAGAATTGAGGTCGAAAAATCCTGCTGTAGAAAAATCAGAACCGCAGATATGATCACAAGGATAATTGAAGGGAAAACCACCAGACCTGATTCGACGAGTCGCTCTTTTCGTTTTTCGAGAAAAGATGCGAGATATAATACCATCACTGGTTTCCAGATTTCGGAAGGCTGAAAACTAAACGAACCGATCCTGATCCAGCGGCGCGCATTATTGATTGTCATTCTTAGAGGATTAAATAGTGGCAGTGAGAGACCAATTACGCATAAGACGACTGCAATGGGTAATACCGCACGCAATAGCTTTATTGGAATTACCGCGGCTATGGCCATGCAAATAAGAGATATCACATAAAGAATCGCTTGTTTGCCGATTATCGAGTTAGGCCCACCGTTGCGTATAGCAAAACCAATGGAACCGGACCACAATGTCATTATTCCTATCAACGAGACTATGATTATTGCACTGACCATTTGCCAATCTATCCGATGCGAATCCATAAACGAGCTCTTGATCCTGCTCTCTTCTTTCATCGACCAACCTCATTGAATCTTCAGAGTCGACAATGCAATCAAGGCAAAAATACCCCCCAGTATCCAAAACCTCACTACAACCTTTGTTTCCTTTAAGCCCTTTAGCTCGAAGTGATGGTGGAGAGGCGCCATTAGAAAAAGCCTTTTCCCTTTAGTCAGCTTGAAGTAAATTACTTGCAGCATTACTGAGCCAATCTCGATTACGAAAACACCGCCAATGACCAAAAGAAGGATCTCTTTTTTTACCATGAGCGATAGTACTGCAAGGACTCCACCAAGGGAGAGGGAACCGACATCTCCCATGAATATCTCCGCTGGATGAGCATTGAACCAGAGGAATCCTACGCAGGCACCCAACAAAGCAAAATTGAATACTGTGAGTTCGCTTGCCTGCTTGATGTATGGAAGCCCCAGATATTGCGACCAATCTGCTCGGCTTGTTACATAAGTCAGAACAGAAAAAGCGAGAACTGCAAAGATAACAAGACCCACGGCGAGGCCATCAAGTCCATCGGTTATATTGACCGCATTCGACCATGTTGCAACATAGATAATCGCTATAGGCAACCAATAGACTCCGAGATCGACGACATGGACTTTGAAAAATGGAACGTAGAGCTTTGTGATAGAAGGACCGGTTGTGCGGTAAATCGCATAGACAACTATAGTCGAGACAATGAATTGCAGGACTAGCTTTTGTGCGGCAGAGAGCCCGTCCGAGGTATGTTTCTTTATTTTGAGGAGGTCATCCGCGGCTCCTATGAGGCCAAAACCTATAAGCGCCGAAAGTGCAATCCAACAATATTGACTTGTTATATCTATCCATAGCACAACAGATAATAAGACTGACAATATAATCAAAAGACCACCCATAGTGGGTGTTCCTGTTTTCGCCAAGTGACTCTGGGGGCCATCCAATCGTACAGACTGACCAAACTTGAGCACCCTTAATCGATCGATAAGCCATGGGCCCAAGATATAGCTGATCAGAAGAGCCGTAACTGCAGCATAAGCAGACCGAAAAGTCAAATACCTGAAAATATTGAAGGGAGTAAAATATTTTACTAAAGGAAGAAGAAACTCACGGAGCATAATGTCCTCCCATACTCGAATCAGACAAGTCTATGAGTCCTTTTTCTTCGAATGCGCGCGAGAGCCTTTCAAGGGCCATACCTCGCGAGCCCTTTATAAGCACAAGATCACCTTCTTTAATGTAATTAGAAACTGCATCGATCAGATTTTGCATGTCTGTCGTATGCATCAACATGCCATTAAAAGCAGCTTCTTTGAGCACAGCTTCAGCTGCTTTCATTTCCTCTCCAAAAAGAAAGATAGCTTCTGGATTCATTCCTGCTGCCATAAAACCGACATCGCGATGTGCTTTATCGCTTTCTTTTCCAAGCTCCAGCATAGAGCCGAGAATCAAGACTTTGCGATTCGTGGATGATACTCCAGACAGGAAGTCGATTGCGGCAGCCATGCTATCGGGATTTGCGTTGTAATAATCCTGAAATACAGTGATTTTGCCTTTACAAAGTCGTGAGCGACCAAAAAGAGGCTGAACTTTCGAAAGCCCTTGAACCGCGAGAATAGGGTCAAGGTCGAGAAGTGTGGCCATTGATAATGATGCGCATGCATTCAGGAGATTGTGTTTACCAGGGAGACCAAAATCTAAAGTTAGGCCTTTCCATTCGATTTTCCAGCCATCTAAGCCTTTGTCTTCGATGCATCCAAGCCCCTCAGTACTGCGAAGCCCAAAATAATGTACTGTACCCTTCACTTTTGAAGAGAGGTAAGCTTTGTAATCATCGTCTTCCCATAGCAAGGCCTTCTGTTGTCCATCGAAATATGAAAATATCCTGCTTTTTTCTCTCGCAATTTCGTCTCTCGAGCCAAATATACCTACATGTGCTGACCCAATATTGGTTATGACAGCGATATCAGGCTCGTACATCTTGGCGAGCTCGTCCATTTCACCCTTGCGATTTATGCCCATCTCAAAGATACCTATCTTGTGCTGAGGCTTAATACCAAAAATGGCCAGAGCAAGCCCAATATCGGAATTCAGATTCCCAGGGCTCACCGCGACACTCTCTTCTGGGAAGCATTCTGAAAGCATGGAAGCAATGCATTCTTTGGTAGTCGTCTTACCACTAGATCCAGTCACTCCTATTCTGAATAGATCATGCCTTCTTCGATATTCCCGAGCTGCATCCTGAAGGCCTGAAAGAGGAGAATCAGCAAGGATAAGACAGATTTCCGCAATCAGACCGCTATCTCGAACCGAAGCAATAGCTGTATCCTTTTCTTCTTGCTCGGCAAGGATTGCCCTTGCTCCATTTTGAATTGCCTCGAGAATATGGTGATGGCCATCTGTTCTCTCGCCCTTGAGAGCTACAAACATGCTATTTGGCTCTGCCAACCTAGAATCAGTGACAACAGAGCAAATCGGCGTATCGAGCTTGCCTTTACAAGTAGCTCCAATGATACCGGCAAGTTCGCTAGCGTAGAACAAGACCTGTTGATCGGAAGCAAGGCTATTTTCTTCCATTATTGCTCACCTCCGAAGCCTTCTGTTCCTGCGTCTCAGTTACTATAATACGTTGTTCTGGAGCTGCAACTTTCATCCCTCTTCGAATCGCTGCTCTTTCGATGCTCTCCAGGTTAGCGAGCTTTGCAATATTTGCATCCAATTCTCTGCAGACTTTTAGGAGATCCATCTCAGAGCGCTGCAATTCTCTTACTTCAGCTCTCAGGGCAGCGTAGCGCGTTGTTTGATACACTAGGCCTATGAATAAAAGGCAGATAATTATGCCAAAAATCCAGAAGCGCCTTGCATTCATATCTGTACCTCTCGATCATTTGCTCGAATGGCTCTGAATTTAGCAGATCTTGAGGAAGGATTATTATGGAGCTCTTCTTTCGTAGGAGATTCTGGCTTTTTCCATTCGAGCGAAAATTGACTATCCTTGGCTTTTTCAGCGAAGATATGCTTGACAATGCGATCTTCTAGCGAATGAAAAGTTATCACCGCGCAGACAGCACCAGGGCCGAGCAATTCCAGGGCATCGATACAAGCTCTCTCGAGGCGACTGAGCTCATCGTTGACCAAGATACGAAGCGCTTGAAATGTGCGGGTTGCAGGATGAATGCGACCATTGCGATATTTGACAGGTACTGCATCATATATAATCGAAGCCAGCTGAGATGATGTACGGATATATTCTTTCTTTCTTGTCTCTACTATCGCATGCGCAATTTGTCTTGAAAAGCGTTCCTCGCCATATTTAAAGATTTCATTTGCCAGTTCTGTTTCTGAAAGCCGGTTGACAAGTTCTCCAGCAGTACACTGCGCATATGGAGAAAAACGCATGTCCAGGGGCTCATCTGCATAGAAAGAAAAACCTTTCCCCGAACTCTTGAGTTGATACATCGAGATGCCAAGATCAAAAAAAATGAGAGAAGGCCTTAGCTCGCCTTCTTCATTGTAAAGACACGAAAAAACATCCCCAGGAACTCTATAACTAGCTCTCTTATTGCGAATTTCAGATAGCACCTCATCATAGTAACCATTGATGATCGAAATTCTATCTGCAAATGGCCTAAGACGCTCAGATGCGCGATTGCAAGCATCTGGGTCTGCATCGATGCCGATGCAACGAAGCGCCTTATATTCTTTCAAAAGCGCTTCAGCATGGCCACCAGCCCCAATTGTGCAATCTATGTAGAGTGTCATAGGACTTATCTTGGAGGCAAGCTTACATACCTGTTCCAGCATCACTGGCTTATGCAGGGGAAAATCCTTGCTGTTGCCTTTATCGGAATAGGATTTTTGAGTTTGCATAATCGGCTCGCCTTGCATAGACAATCCCTCAAGAAAGCGTAAGCCCGCCAAGCTCTTCGGCAGCCATCATGAATTCCGATTGTTTTTCTGCCATATAATCTTGATATCTTTGGCTGTCCCATATCTCGATATAGCGAGAAATCGCAAGGATAACACACTCTTTCGATAGTCCTGCCCATTCTCTCAAGCTCTGAGGAATAAAGATTCTACCTAGTTTATCTACTTCCACTTCTTGAGCGGGAGCAATGATTCTTCTCTGTATTAGGCGAGATCGTGCTTGAAAGAGGCTTGTAGTGGCAAGAATCCGCTGAGAAAGTACTTCCCATTCTTCAGGTATAAAAAGCCATAAGCAGGGATCTACACCTTGTGTGATTACTAAACTCGACGATAGATTAGCACGCAGACGAGCAGGAAGAGAAAGACGGCCCTTCTCATCGAGAGTATTCTTGAATTCTCCAGTAAAGGATTTCATTTCCACTATTTCCTACTATTTACCACAATTTACCACTCATTTATCATTTTAAGCTCTAATCTTCACGTGTCAACGAAACTTTAGGAAAAAGAATCGACAGAAAACGAATATTGCGTCTTTTATCGCTATACATATGTATAGCTTCATGAGATTCAAGAGAATATTATTCTTGGAAAAAAGTTAGGGTCTTTTGAAACAGAAAACTTTCATTTGATGTCTATAAATTTTCAGTCAAGCAAGGTATCTACTAGAGAAACAATCTTACCAGAATCAATGCCATCTATGGGGCGAATATAGATTCTAATTGTTCTCAATGCTCCAGCTACCTTTTCGACTATATTTGGACAAAATAGAGTTGATCGCTGATCGAAAGATTCGAAAGAGTTGTCCACTTGAACCATCAGATCAGTTTCTAGTTTAATTCGCTCAGGAATATCGATAATTACATCGTTTTCTGCTATATCCGCAGCTTGGGCAAGCGCGCTCTCCGCTTCTGTACGCTTTGCGATATCTAATAGATCGCTGTGTAGAGGGTTGGATTCATCGAAGACATGCTCAGCTGCAAGCTTGTATACATGTTTCTCTTCAGCCTCTCTCGCAAGTCTAAAAGGAGGAAATCTAGAGCCACTCATAAGGCGATTGAAGCTGGTATCATCGATACCATATAGTTGTGAAGGCTTGAGGGCACTAGAAGTCAATCCTAGGTATACCGCCTTTCTCACCATGGCTGTTGCTGCCCTTACAACAGAGTGCCAGTAAACAGCGCGATACATTTGATACTTTGCAAAGATAAGAGCCTCGATGCTCATTTCGCCTTTCAAATCTATGGCAAGTCTATCATTGTGCACTATGAGCCGTCTCATTATATAGTCAGCATCTTGTATGCCATATGGGACGCCACAATAGAATGCATCGCGCGTCAAATAATCGATTTTATCTGGATCGAGGACACCTGACAAAAAAGAGCGAAAAAGAAGCGTCTCTCTGCTCTGATCCTCTGTTCTATCGGGATCTATGATAGATGCAGTCTGTTCAGGATCAGCGCCACATTCCAAAACATGCTCTCGCAGAGGACTCGAAATGATCATTTCTCCAGCAAGCGCTTCATGGCGCTCGAGGGGAAGTTCTTTTAAAGAATGCGCATATGGATAATGGCCGATATCATGGCAAAGGGCTGCAACTAAAAAAGAGCGAAGCCCTGTCTTGCTGGCAAAGTCTATCTCTCCCTTTTCCACTAAAGCCAGCGCCATACGCCGAGCTATATGATAGACTCCAAGACTATGGGCTTTCCTCGTATGCGTTGCGCCAGGATATACAAGCGCCACAGGACCCAACTGTCGAATTCGGTCTAGAACCATGAAGGATTTGGATTGAAAGAGCGCATGGAGCGAAGAATCCATGTGCACATCTCCCCATACAGGATCCCTTACTACAACATCGAAGCCATGCAAAAGTGCATTCAAGAGTGAAATTTCAGACATGCCTGAACCAGCCTATTAAAAGGGTTTATATGTCTATCATTCATCGATTGAATTCTACCAGCCATCTATCAGATCATGCAACTCAGCTGACTGTTTTGAAGAAAATAGTCTGAGTGCTGACTCCCCATAAGGCCACCAAGATGCTGACTATTATACCTGCTAGAATGACACCTCCAGCAATCGCAAAAAAGGCCTTTTTATGCGAAAGGCCAAGAACCCAAGCACCTAGAGTCCCTGTCCATGCCCCCGTGGCTGGCAAAGGTATAGCTACAAAGAGTAAGAGACCCCAATAGCCATATTTTTCTATTTTTGTATGCACTTTTGTTCGCGCTCTATCCACAAATCTGTCAAAGAATCGCCTATATTGCGGAATCTTATATAAAAGCCTATGAATGCTCTCCAGGAATAAAAAAACGATAATTGGCACACATATATTTGCGGCAATCGATATAATAGCAGCAATAGGAATAGAAAACCCTTTGTAAACAGCATATGGAATTGCTCCCCTCAATTCCGATACAGGAAGAATAGAAAGAACAATCGTCTTAATAAGGTCTGTATTCATCAGGGGCACTATAGCGAGCTCGCCTAAGCCTGTCTAGAGAAAGAGTCGGCCATATAGAAACTGGCACTATCTTACAATAGTAAAAGACACAGAACATTGCGGTGAATAGACACACCTTAGCGTAGCAATGCGATTTCTTTAAGAGCACGGAAAAAATCTTCAGGATATGGCTCTATCCAAATAAGTCCTGGTAAAGCACGAAAAAATGTCATTTGGCGCTTTGCGTACTGTTTTGTATGCAATTCTATGGCATTTGCTATTCTTTCAATCGGCTCCCCTTCAAGTTCGAAAAACTCGCGATATCCAATGGCTCGAAGGCCTGGATCATTAGAACTATATCCAAGATTCTTAAGCTTTTCATTTTCAGATGCAAGACCTTCCATCATCATGACTTTAACTCGTTCTTGGATTCGTGTATGCAATTCCTCCCGGCTCCGCATCATCCCGATCACAAGAAAATGTTTACCAGAACGAATCTTCTTTTGAGGAGCGAATATACTTGGTGGCTTTCCTGAGGCTCTGAGAATCTCGACGGCTCTTGTAAGCCTATAGATATCTCGCTCATGGATCCGAGCTGCGCTCTTGGGATCGGCCTTTGCAAGTTCTTCTCTTAAGGCTTGAGACCCGAATATTTCTAGATCTTTGGCAACTTGGGCACGAATTGTTCGAGAACTCGGCGGAGAAGAAGGCAAGCCACAGATAAAATTCATGAGATAGTAGCCAGTTCCACCACTCACGATGGGCAAAATCCCTTGAACTGAAAGCTGAGAACACAATGTGTCGGCTCGCTCGACAAACTCACCTGCAGTATACTGCTCATCGGGGTTTTTTATGTCTAAAAGATGATGAGGAAGTCTCTTTAGCAAATCCTGTGAAGGCTTAGCTGTTCCAATATCCATAAAGCGATAAGCCTGCATAGAATCTGCAGAGATTATCTGAGCAGCATATAGATCAGCGTGCCACGCACTTCGAAGGCGCGGAATCCACGAATCTGCGCCTTCACCAAAAATTGTGTCTAAAAGATGGGTCTTTCCAGATGCAGTTGGACCAACAAGTATTATGGCATCAACTGGTAATAAGTTTGTAGCCAACGGTCTTTTCGAAGATTTCCTGAGTCGACATGGAAACGACCTTGCCATTGTTTTTCTCTACTTCTGGTGTCCGCAATACGGCAAGCTGGTATGCTCGAACGGCAATTGCTGCAGCCAATTCGTACGCATTTCCTGAAAAATTTATAAGAGACTCAAGCGGCATTATCATCCAAAAATTCTCCTCTATCTAGGACTTGATTTCTAATAACTAAGAACGGAATGTATCAAAATATAAGAATATAGCCAATAATCGAAAATCAAAGCCCAAGTTCTCCGAGCTTCTTATCCAGCTTTGCAAGAATCTGGTCTTCGTCGAAGTCTTCACTCAACAGCTGACCTCCAGGCTGGCTTGCCTTATCCTTAGCTGCTTTACTCTTGAACGACATTGGATGGCTCTCTGTTTTTCTTAGATCATCCAAAAGGAAAATACCCGCCAAAATCGCAACACGTAGAGGGTCAGCCACACTCATTCTGGCGGAGATTCTTGCGTACCTCTGTTTCAAATCCTCTACCAGGCTCTCGATATATTCAGGACTATCATCGGTCTTGATTGTAAAAGATTGACCTAGTATTTCGATATGCATGGGATGGTTAGAAGATATCGAGCTCATCTTGGCCTCCTCGAAAGGGGGCATTCTGGGACTCAGAATCCGGCTGGGAATCGTCCGCCGGCTCCTCAAAATCTCCCCCTCCTTGATTCGATTCGGACATTTCCTGCGCCTCGCCCTCAAGAGATGGCTCGGGGGCTTCCAAGTCGCTACTTTTCTCCGAAGCTGCTCCTTTATCCGAAGCTTTTTCTTTCCTTGAGGATCCTTCAGATGCAGAAAAAACCTTTTCCGCTTGAGCAAGAGATCCCGCTCGCTGCGGGTTTGATCCTATCGACATCTCGAGCACCATATCCTCGAAGGAATCAAGCTTTGAGAGTGCTTGAATTAGCCCCTGCTCGATCTTATCTTGCTCAGACTTCAGTTCTTCTGCTTTAGCTTCCATCTCGGCAATTCGTCGCTCTGCAGAAAGTGCACGATCACGATAGCGTGCGATTTCTTCTTCAGCCGCTTGAGCTTTACGCTCCATAGTAGCAGCGCGCTCCTCGGCTTCGGCAGCCTTTAGTTCAGCCTGGGCTGCTTTTTCTTCGGCTTCCTTGGCATGAGTGCTAAGGCTCTCAAGTTTCTCGGAAATCTCAGTGACCAATCGTATTTGAGCCGCATTCTGACGTTCGAGTTCAGCATTCTGATTCCTGAGCAGCTCCTCTGCGCGTGTTGTGTCCGCAAGCTGACTCTCCAAGTCCGCGTTTTCTTGTCTCAGTTTTGTAATAAGAACAACCGCTTTTTCGACCCGCGCTTCTAGCGCGCGAACCTGCTCAAGATTCAACATATCTTTTACCCCTGAAGGGCTGCTTTAGCCTTCTCCACAATTGCATCGAAAGTTGCCGGGTCGCGCGCAGCCATATCAGCAAGCATCTTTCGATCTACCTTTACATCAGCTTTCGAAAGCCCTTCCATAAAGCGACTATAACTGATATTCCTCATGCGACAAGCTGCATTTATGCGAGTGATCCAGAGTCTTCTGAAATCTGCTTTTTTATTGCGCCTGTCGTTGTAGGAATCTTGTAGCGCTTTGGCGACCGCATCTTTTGCTGCTTTATGATTGGAATGTCGCCGGCCCCAGTAGCCTTTTGCAAGCTTGAGTGTTTCTTTGCGATGATCTTTTCGTTTTGTTCCATCTATTGCTCTCGGCATAGCCTTTCATCCTCCAATTCTGTTAGCCATAAGGGAGAAGCTTTTTCTTGATCTGGTAAACGGGACCAGAATCAAGGAATCCGGGCTTTCTCAAATTTCTCTTGCGCTTTGTGGTCTTCTTGGTGAGAATGTGGCGCAAGTTCATTTTCTTATATTTTACTTTGCCGCTAGCTGTAAGTGTATAACGTTTTGCTGCGGCCTTTTTGGTCTTCATTTTGGGCATTATGCACCATCCTTCTAAATCAATGTTCTATTCCCGGGGCGACAGTCATAGTATCGCCTTCTGGCTGTTTTTTTGCTGCGCTTGTCTTTGGTTGAAGCACCATCGACATAAAACGACCTTCCATAACAGGAGATCGTTCGAGTACATAGGAGCCTTCCAGTTTAGCAAGAATTCTTTGAAGGATTTCCTCACCTATTTCCGTATGCGCCAGCTCTCTTCCGCGGAAGCGAATAGTCACTTTGACCTTATTGCCATCCTCTAGGAATTCTCGCGCATGATTCGCCTTAAAGTCGAGATCGTGCTCAGCGATCTTGGGCTGCATGCGAATTTCCTTGAGTTCCGTGACCTTTGCCCGCTTTTTTGCATCTTTTACCTTTTTTTCTTGCTCAAACTTGTACTTGCCATAGTTAAGCAATCTACATACAGGCGGAACGGATTGCGGTGCAACTTCCACGAGGTCGAGTCCGACCTCATGTGCGATCCGCAATGCCTCAAGAGTAGGGACTATTCCTCTCTGCTCGCCATTTTCATCGATCAGACGCACTTCGCGCACACGGATCTGCTCGTTGATCCGCAAATCTTTCTCTGCCAACTGGCCTCCTCTGCCGCAGGCTCGCTTCTCCTAACGGGGGTAAAGAAGCAAGCTCTTTTCTCTGCCTTTTCGACAGCTCAAAGGCGCGGCGTATATTATCATACTCATCCCTGTAGGTAAAGGCCTGCAGAGATGTTCGTTACAAAATACTCTATGCTAAATACTAAGCGCGGTTCGCGGAACCGAGTACTTCGATATTCTTGTGCATGTAAAGCTTCTTTAGTTCATCTCGTGCAGGCCCCAGGTATTTGCGCGGATCGAACTCTTCAGGATGCTCAAAAAGAACTTTTCGCACAATAGCGGTCATGGCAAGCCTTCCATCGGAATCGATGTTGATCTTGCATACCGCACTGCGAGCTGCTTTCCTAAGCTGATCTTCTGGTATGCCCACAGAGTCTGGGAGTTTCCCACCGTACTGCTCGATCATGCGCACATACTCGACGGGAACCGAGGAAGAACCATGAAGAACAATTGGGAATCCTGGAATTCGCTTTTCCACTTCTTCGAGGATATCGAAGCGAAGTGGAGGAGGAATCAGCACTCCATCGGCAGTACGAGTACATTGCTCTGGCTTGAACTTTGCACGACCATGGCTTGTACCAATCGAGATAGCGAGACTATCGACTCCCGTCTTCTTGACGAAGTCTTCGACTTCTTCGGGCCTTGTGTAATGGCTCCTTTCCGCCGATACCTCATCCTCGATACCTGCAAGCACCCCAAGCTCTCCTTCCACACTTACATAGTCCTTCTGAGCATGGGCAAATTCAACCACTCTTTTTGTAAGAGCAATATTTTCATCGTAAGGCAGATGAGAACCATCTATCATCACGGAAGAAAAACCGTTTTCTATGCAATCCACGCATAGCTCGAAACTATCACCATGATCCAAGTGCAGTACGATGGGAATAGGATAGCCTAGCTCTTTTGCATATTCGACAGCACCTTTTGCCATCGATCGCAGTAATGTAGCATTTGCATACTTGCGTGCACCAGAGGATACCTGAAGTATGACAGGGCTTCTCGTCTCAACACAAGCCTGAATAATAGCCTGCATCTGCTCCATGTTGTTAAAATTATAGGCTGGGATAGCGTATCCACCCTCCATAGCCTTGCGGAAAAGCTCAACACTGTTTACAAGGCCAAGCTCTTTATAACTGATCATATAATCCTCCGACAACCTAGAAATTCTCTTTGCAGCAGGTTATTGTCGTTATATAGAGAATTATGCGATTATGCAACAGGTTTATCAAATGTGGCACACAATTGAGCATTGCTCCACTTCTTTCTACCGAAGACTCCCTCGCACATCGATGTATATAACCATTGTACTGATCAACCTCTTATTCTCAAGCTGTAAGCATCCAGCTGCACAAGCAATTTTTGATGAAGCTTTTATGCTTCTCTATCCGGATCTCTCTCAAGCTGTTGCAAGAGAATTCCCGCTAGAGAGTGTAGCAAGCCTTAAAGGCGCTCCACAGCTTTTGGAAAAAATAATTAAAAAGAAGACCGCAGACAATCAGTCTTTGAATATCTTCATAACGAGTCCATCTGTAGCTGCAGCACTTCAAGAATTTGCCTCTGAAGATCGCTTTGCGGTAATAAATCTTCTGGCTCCGGCAAATGGCTTTTTTTCTGTTGAATGGGATAATGCTTGGGCATACCAACAGCTAGGACTTCTAGCGGGCTATCGCGTTGCTGCTCTCCGAAAGGAGACAGCGAAAGATGCCTCCGCAGCTCTGCTCTTTGCTCGTGGTATAGGAAGGAGCGATAAGGAGCTAGAGGTATTCAATCAAGCCTTTAGAGAAGCCTATCTGCTAGCTACTATTGGCACTAAGCAAAAACAATCTTCAAATGAAGTCGAAATGGTTCCTAAAAACGCCCTTGAAATCTTCGATGTAGACAATATGAATCTTCCTGGAGATAGGCTCGAGCAGGCTCTCTCTGTGCTGCGACAAATAGAAGAAAAAAAACCCACAATCTTGATTTTCGCCTGTACAAGCAGGCTTGCTCTGGAGAGAGCCTGCGAGATTCAAGGCATAGATATCATGGCCGATCTAAGAGGTCTTGGAAAGGATATTTCACATAAAAGACTATTTGCAGCGCTTGGAGAAAATAGCTCCTACCTTATAAGAGCGCTCCGAAACACAGCAAAAGAAATACAAAATGGAAACACCGAACCTCATTCAGAATATATAAGACCTGATCTTATATTATCGAAAGAGGCTCGGCGCATACAGCAAAAGCTAAAACCCTAGATGCTTAAAGCTAAAGTATTTTCTTCTAAAGAGCGCTCAGTGCTAATGGCAAGCTCGCTGCCAGATAGGCTGACATGAATGGTGTCGCCTTCCATGATTTCGCCAGCGAGAATCTTCTTGGCAATGGGATTCTCAAGCAAGTTTTGGATTGCCCTTTTGAGAGGACGCGCTCCAAATTGTTCGTCGTATCCTTCCTTTGCGATATAATCGATGGCTTTATCTTCTATCTCAAGCTTGATATTCCTCTGCGCAAGCCGCTCTCCGAGCTCACTGAGCCTTAACTGAGCAATCTTGCGGATCATGGATTCATTGAGTCGATCAAAGACGACAATCTCATCGATGCGGTTTAGGAATTCTGGCTTGAAGTACGTCTTGAGAAGTCCATCGATCCGATCTCGAATCTCGTCCATGCTTTTCATGGTGAGAATGAACTCCGAGCCTATGTTGCTCGTCATGATGATAATGACATTGCGAAAATCTACGACTCTTCCTTGACCATCGGTAAGGCGGCCGTCATCCAGGAGCTGTAGAAGAACATTGAATACCTCTGGGTGGGCCTTTTCGATCTCATCGAATAGCACGACAGAATAAGGGCGCCTTCTCACTGCTTCGGTTAGTTGACCACCTTCCTCATAGCCTACATATCCAGGAGGAGCGCCAATGAGCCTCGAAACCGAATGCTTTTCCATGTATTCACTCATATCGATCCGTGTAAGAGCTCGCTCATCATTGAAGAGGAATTCGGCTAGCGCTTTTGCAAGCTCTGTCTTTCCAACTCCAGTTGGTCCAACAAAGAGGAAAGAGCCCAGAGGTCGGCGTGGATCTGAAAGCCCCGCCCTATTGCGACGTATTGCATCCGCTACAGCTCGCAGCGCTCTTTCTTGACCGATTACTCTCTTACCTAACTGACTCTCTAGCTCGACATATTTTTGTATTTCGCTCGAAAGCATCTTGGAAACAGGAATGCCTGTCCAAAGAGACACGACTTTGGCTATGTCTTCGTCGGAGACTTCTTCGCGCAGAAGTCTTGGCTTGCCTTCTTCTTCTTGGACTTTCTTGGATAATTCCTCGAGTTTTTGCTGAACTTCGACGAGCTTGCCATATTTGATCTCAGATGCTTTGGCGAGCTGACCTTCACGTACAAGCTGATCCACTTGAATCTTGTATTCTTCGATCTGCTGCTTAAGTTGACGAATTTCCTCAATCAACTGCTTTTCTTGCTGCCAACGGGCCATCATTTCATCGCGTTTTTCGGAAAGCTCGGCTATCTCTTTTTCGAGTTTGCTCCGTCGTTCTATAGAAGCAGGGTCTGTCTCTTTTTTAAGAGCATCTGCCTCCATTCGAAGCTGAATCAATCTGCGTTGTATCTGATCGAGCTCAGTTGGCTGGCTCTCGATCTCCATCTTGAGTCTAGAAGCTGCTTCATCGACAAGATCTATAGCTTTGTCTGGCAGGAATCGAGAGGTGATATAGCGATCGGATAGAACTGCCGCTGCTATAAGCGCATCATCGCGAATTCGCACACCATGGTGCACCTCATAGCGCTCCTTTAGACCGCGCAAAATGGCAATCGTATCCTCTACACTGGGAGGGGCGCAATAGATCGGCTGAAACCTGCGTTCGAGCGCTGCATCCTTTTCGATATGCTTGCGATACTCATCGAGAGTAGTCGCACCTATAGCGCGGAGTTCTCCACGGGCAAGCGCTGGCTTTAAGAGGTTCGAGGCATCCATGGCTCCTTCCGCTGCTCCGGCTCCGACTAGAGTATGCAGTTCATCGATAAAGAGTATGATTTTGCCTTCGGATTTGGTTATCTCAGTGATGACAGCCTTTAGCCTCTCCTCGAATTCGCCACGAAATTTGCTTCCAGCCACTATAGCTCCTAAATCGAGCGCAAGAACCTTTTTATCTTTTAGACTGTCTGGAACATCGCCCGATATAATGCGCTGCGCTAAGCCTTCGACAATGGCCGTTTTTCCTACGCCTGGCTCCCCTATGAGCACGGGATTATTCTTTGTTCTTCTGGAAAGAACCTGCATTACCCGGCGGATTTCTTCATCTCGACCAATTACAGGATCGAGCTTGCCTGCGCGAGCAAGGGCGGTGAGATCGCGGGTGTATTTTTCTAATACCTGGTACTTTTCTTCTGCATTTTCATCGGAAGCGGTCTGCGAGCCTCTTATCGATTTTAGGGCTGCAAGCACCCCTTCGTGCGTGACTCCTATCGATCTAAGCAAAGACGCGGCCCTGGACTCTACAATTAAAAGCGCTAAGAAAAGGTGCTCGCTCGCAACGAATTCGTCCTTCATCGATTCGGATTCGGACTCGGCTTTAGCGATAACCTTTTGCATTGCTGGAGAAAAATAGACCTGAGCGGCTTCACCATAAGTCTTTGGCAGAGTTTTGAGCAGATCAGCAAGCCTTTGCTCCAGCTTGGCCCGATCTATTCCTAACCGGTCTATGATCGAAGAGACGACTCCTCCCTCCTGATCCAATAGAGCTAAGAGAAGATGTTCAGGTTCTATAGAGCTGTGATCATTCTTCTGAGCTATGGAAGCTGCATCGCGGAGCGCTTCCTGAGCTTTTAAAGTAAAATTTTCGTAATTCATAGTGTTTTTCCTTTGTGGTTGAAAAGAGATTTTTCATTATTAAGTATACAAATTCAGACATGAGTTAGGCAAATGAAGTTATATAAATTGCTCGGCAGCACCTAATAGCTGTGTATTGTAGAGTGACTATGAATTAAGCGAACGTTTATTATTCTTCCTCGAATTCGGGGACTTTTGCCTTGAGCGAGCGGATAAAATCATCTCCGCTCACCCCCTTCTTGAGCGCGATGAATACAACATTATCTCGTCCCGATATCGTGCCAATTACTTCATCGAAGCCCATATTGTCTATTGCAAGCGCGACCGAATCCGAATGCCCTGAAAAAGTCCGCACAACGACGAGGCTCTGATTCCAATCGATCGAAACATAACCTCGCAAAAAGTCCTGAATATAGTGACGCTCTGATTCTCGGCGTTCTTCTTCGGAAGGGATGGAATAGTAATAGCCGGAATGCCCGTCTGAGAGCTTTCCTACCTTTAAATACTTCAAATCGCGAGAAAGTGTTGCCTGTGTCACCGAATAGCCATGATCTTCCAAAAGCTGAAGCAGCTTTTCCTGCGAATCGACTCTGTTCTCTTTGATGATGGCTTTTATTACCTTTAATCGCTCCGCTCGTTCTTTCATAATCTCTCCGATAGTTCTACTATTGCCACCTTATAATTAATTATTGCATAGGTATGCAAAAAAGGCAAGGAAAACCAATGAAGAGTCCTGGACGCAAAAAAATGCAACATGATCACCTTTTCATAAATTTGTTCTGCACCCCGATGCAGGGCTATCGCCCTTGCTTAATGACTCTATTCTCTTCTCAGGACTGTCACACAATTGGTGACGCTGGAGCCCCCCACATTGAACGTCACACCAATCGATGGAGTTTTCTTTGCTAAAGTCGCTCCAATGGGCCGGCCTATAAGCTGCTTATAAATAAGAGCATGCATGGAGACGCCGGTCGCACCAACCGGATGCCCTTTTGCTTTCAGACCTCCTGAAAGGTTTATGGCACAGCGCGAATCATCCCGGGTAAAGCGACCTTCCATGTAATCGAATCCTGAGCGCCCCTCTGCGGAGAGACCCAGAGCTTCGGTGCATAAAAGCTGATTGATGGTGAAACAATCGTGTACTTCTGCGATATCAACATCGGAGAAAATAATTCCGGCTTCGGCAAATGCCTGTTGTACGGCCTTTTTGCCCGCTATGAGCTCATGCATATTTTGGCGCGTGGATAATGCAAAGCGTTCGTTTGCATGACCAATTCCAGCGACTTTGACAGCCTTTTCCGACTTTGCGATCGAAATAGTGTCACATGCAAGCAGTACCGCCGCAGCCCCATCGCTGACAAGCGAACAGTCGTGGAGCCTCAAAGGCTCTGCGATAATGGGATTTTTTTCATCTGGAAGTGCAAGAATTGCATCAGCGTCTATAAGCCCTAATCTATCTGCAGGCCCTCCTTTTCCAAAGTGAGCAAGAGGATTATCGATGCCATTTCGATAATTGAGTGCGGAGACTGCAGCAAACATTCGCGCAAGCTGGGATCGGCTAAAGCCATACTGCGCTGCATAGCCTTTTGCATATTCAGCGAATAGACCTGGGAATGTATAGCCTCTGGCTCCTTCTTCAGGCCAATAGGAGCATGTAGCGAGCGCATGCGTAACGCCCTTGCTGTCGAGAAGATTCATCTTTTCGACGCCAATCACAAGAGCGATATTCACTCGGCCTGCTTCAATCGCATAAAGGGCGCTGTACAGAGCTGCCGATCCTGATGCACATGCATCTTCACATCGATACATGGGCTTGAATCTCAAAGCCTCAGGATCGATTTCCGTCGCGAATGCGGCAATATGCTCTTGGTTTGCAAATAAGCCAGGCGCGCAGGAACCCACCCATACCGCATCGATATCCTGCGCCTCTATGCCCGCATCTGCAATCGCGCCCCTACCTGCCTCTTGCATTAGATCATAAATGGATTTAAGGTCAATGACCTCCCCTGTCTCCTTGTTCTTTTTGACAAAATTGCCAAACTGGGTATTGTATGCTCCGATAATGCTCACTTTTGCCACAATGGTTCCCTCTCTTCAGCAAGAAATTCCCTAAGAAGCTTTAAGAAGAGCATCGGATCCTCGACAATCACCGAATGGCCTATGTCTTCTAGCGTCACAAGGCTCGCATTTGGGAATGCCTCTGTTGTCTGTTTTGCCATCTCGTCGGTAATGAGCGCATCAAGGCTGCCCCGAATCACTAACACTCTGCCCTGGTACTCTGCACATTTCGAGCTTATATCGAAATGCGACAGCGCTTCTGCATTCCCGATCCACGCTGATGTCGCCATCTGCTGTGCATCATCGACTAACTTTTGGAAAAATGCTTCATCTTTGAGCCCGGGCACTACGGCTCTGAGCGCTTGCTCAAGCACCGCCCTGTTAGTACGCATGAGTTCGATGAGAGGATGGCGATCTTTAGGAGTGACAAGGCCCATTGGAGATCCTGAATCTATGAGTATCAAAGCTTTTGCAAGATCGTGGCGGTTTAAGGCGAGCATCTGGGCGACGCAGCCCCCCAATGAATGGCCTACTATAACAGCATCTTTGATGCCCTTTGCATCCATGAAGCCTGCCACCGATTCTGCATAGTGCGCAATGGTAATCTCCTCTAAAAGTGGTGAAGATCGACCAAAATTCGGCATATCCGGGGCAAAAACGCGATACCCTGGAACATCCATCACAAGCTCATACCATAAAGAAGAAGCAGTGTTCCCATGCACATAAACAAGAGGCGATCCTCGCCCCATTTCCCTATAATACATAGAAATAGTACCTATGGATACGAAACCAGCTTCCATATTTCCTCCCAAAAGCCTCTAGATTCCCAAGTATGATTTGATCACATGGGGATTTGTCTTCAGGCCTTCTGAGCTATCCTCAAGCACGATATGGCCATTCTCGAGCACATATCCCCGGTCGATTGCACGAAGACTTTCGCGCACATTCTGTTCGGTGACCAAAATCGAAACTGAAGCCTTAAGCCCTTTAAGAACATTGAAGACTTCAGCTACAATCGAAGGCTGCAAGCCAAGCGAAGGCTCATCGAGAATAAGGAGTCTAGGTTTAGACATAAGAGCCCTGCCAATTGCGAGCATCCTTTGCTCGCCGCCGGAAAGTGTCCCTGCGATCTGCGAGCGCCGCTCTTTCATAATGGGAAAGAGTTCAAAGACTCTTTCAAGTTGTGATTGGACATCGTCCTTTGCATGAGGAATATAGACTGCTCCCAGAATAAGGTTGTCTTCGACAGACATGCCAGGAAAAAGCTCTCTTTCCTGAGGCACAATCGCAACACCCATCCTAGAAATATGATGCGTTTCCTGCCCTGCGATATTTTTTCCTTCGAACTCGATTTTCCCCTTCCAAGGCTTTATGATACCCATAATTGCGCTGATGAGCGTTGTTTTCCCAGCGCCATTTGGGCCAAAAAGGCCTACAGATTCCGATCCTACTTCAAAATTGATCCCTTCGAGTACCTTTAAGCGGCCATAGCCGCATTCCAGACCCTGTATGGTGAGCATTATGCGGCTCCTCCTAAATAAGCCTCTATGACACGAGGATCCTTCGACACATCTTCGTATTTGCCTTCCGCGATTATCTCGCCCGCTTCCATTACAATGACGCGGTGCGTCAACTCTCGAATAACACCCATAACATGTTCTACCACGCCTATTGCAACTTTCCTTTCTTTTGCCAGCTTCTGAACCATGGCGATGAGTTCTTTTGTCTCATCTGCATTAAGTCCAGCCATTAATTCATCTAGAAAGAGCACCTCTGGCTCATTTGCCAAGGCTCGTGCTATCTCCATTTTCTTTATTTCGAGGATTGTGAGGTGGCTTGTATCTCTCTCGACATTCTGCAAGCCTAGTTCGCTGCAGAGCTCCTCAGCTCTCTTACGGGCCTCTTTAAGGTTATGCCCTCTAGCAAATATCGATCCTACCATGATATTTTGGATCAAGGTGAGGTTTTCAAGAGGGTGGATGAGCTGATAGGTGCGCGCAATCCCAAGCCTTGCGCGCTCATGCGCAGGCATAGAAGTAATATCTTTTCCTTTGAATTCAATTTTCCCATCGCTTGGCATGATGATCCCAGAAACTAGATTGATAAAGGTTGTCTTGCCAGCTCCATTGGGGCCGATGATCCCGAGTATCTCTCCCTCCTCCATGGAAAAAGAGACATTGTTCACCGCAACCAGACCGAGGAAGCGTTTAGTGAGATTCTTCGTTGCAAGCTTCATTATGCGCTCCTCCCATTCGTGGTTTTTAAGCCTTGTCGTAGGAGCTGCCTGAGTCCTCGGGGCATAAAGAGAATCACGATGATGATCATGATGCCATACACCACAAGGTGGCCATAGGGAATTTTCAATTTGAGCCATTCCGAGACAATGCCAAGAAGTAGCGCTCCAAAAATGGGGCCAGTGGTACTATAGATGCCTCCAAGAAGCGCCATAGCGATAGGGAGAAGCATGAAATCGGTAGTAAACACCGTATCTGGCGTTGCAAATCCATACGATTGCACGAAAATTCCGCCCAGGAGGCCCTGGATAGCGGATGTCACTACAAAAGCCAAGAGCAGCCAACGAAATATGTTCACACCCGATGATTGCGCTGAGATCTCATTATTGCGTATTGCGGTAAGCGCAAAATGTACTTTGCTGTTTTCGAACCAATATGAACCACCAAGCGCGATACCGAGGCCCGCAAGTGTAAGCCAATACAGCCTATTCGCATTTCCTCCAAAGATCACACCTTGCATGACAATTCCTTCAGGACCACCGGTAAATTCATGCAAGTTCTGCACAATGATACGAAAAATTTCGCCAAGTGCAAGAGTGACAATCGAAAAATACATCGCCCTCAGGCGCAAGATAAGAAAACCGATGATAAAGGCGACCAAGCCTGCAAAAATCGCCGCAAATACAATCGAAACCCATGAAGGCATACCGCCGTGAATAACCCCGAGAATCGATGCATAGGCTCCCAGTCCGAAAAGACCTGCGATTCCAAAAGAGACCTGTCCAGAACGAAGCAGCATATCCCAGGTAATTGCCAGCGCCATATACATCATGATATTGCGCCCCACCTGGAGCGGATAATCTCCTGCAAAAAAAGGTAGTGCAACCGCAAGTATTCCAAAAATCAGCGAAAATAATTTTGACATATTGCGCTTCATGACTTTCTTCCTTTTAGTGAGCGACCCAGAATTACGATGATGATCAGTACAAAAAACACTATCTCTGCCCAATCGCGCGTTCCGCGAAAAGCTCGAAGGAAATTTTCTGCAACGCCAAGAAGCACACTTGCGCCAAGTATTCCGGGAATATTGCCAATACCTGCCATTGCGATAAGGCAGAAGCTCTTCATGGTAAAAGGAGAACCTACTATTGGAAAAATTGCTGATTTTGTCAAAAAGAGAGCTCCCATGGCCCCTACAAGGGCGGTAGCGATGGCAAATACCAAACCATAAGTTCTATAGACATCGATGCCAACTATCGCAGCGCCACGCGGATTTTGTCCAACTGCAAGAGCTGCTTTGCCAGTTATTGTCTTAGTAAGGAAATACTGCAAACCATAAGCAAAGATAATCGCGACAGGCACAAAAACAAATGACCAGATTCCAAAAGTCAGATCTCCAATAGTCATGGACGCGGAAACGTAGTCGAGTGGAATTTTATAGGTCTGCGAGGTAAAAATGAGATTGATGGTCTGGGTGAACGCAATGGCAAGTCCGAAAGTAAGGATGAGCTGATTCAATTCTGGCGCTTTGAGTGCCCTCCGTATTGTCAGCTGAAAAATAACCCAGCCAAAAATCGCAGTCACCACCGCGGTGGGAACTATCGCCAGAAGAGGATCTATGCCAAAAGCCTTACAAGCATTGTAGGCGGTATATGCCGCGAGCATCATGAATTCGCCATGGGCAAGGTTTACAATATGCACAATGCCAAGTACCAGACCCATCGGAATCGCTATGGCTGCATAGAGAGCAGCTGCTTGCAATCCATAAATAAGTACAGTCGGCTTCCAAACTATGAGCAAGATCGAAACCGCTATGAGAATTGCCGCCAGAATGGCTTTGCTTCGTTTTACTACCATCTTCGCCGCCTGTTTTTCAAAAGATACCGCCGCGGCATGATATTGAACCTACTCACCCGCGGCGGCTTTCTAGACATTGGTACTCTCTACCCCTTAGTAGAAAATTTATTTCCATGCGGGGAATGGATATACCGGCTCTATTGTCTGCGCTTCAAATGGCCAAATTACCTCTTGTCCTCCATTGCGCCATTGGAGAATCTTCTGCCTTGTAATTCCCTGGTGCTTAATGATCTCAGATGGCTTAAAGGTAATCGTTTCGCCAAGTGTGGATACATACTTGGTTGCCTCCAACGCTTTTATGAGCGCAGTTGGCTCAGTGGTTCCCGCAGATCTGATGCCTTCGGCAAGGATGTAGATCGCATCATATGCAAGAGGAGCGAAATATGTTGCAGGCTCTTCCTTATATTTTGTAACATAGCTCTTATAGAATTTTGCGCTCGCGGGGATATTCTTATTCATAGAAGGCGACCACATGCCATAGAGCCATACATTGTTCGAGAGCTTGGATGCACCGAAATCGATGGGCCATCCAGGAGGCGCTCCGAGGTAAATAGGAGGCGCAAAGTTCATCGCCTTGGACTGCTCAAGAAGAGGCAGCGCGTCCGCATCATATCCAGCCCAAAGAAAGAGGTCTGGCTTGAAGGCTTTCGCTGCCTCGAGCACTGCGGTATAGTCCCCTCCGCCCAGAAGTGCGCTCTTAAAAGAAGCGCCATCGACAATATAGTCGCTCTTTCCAAAGAGCACTTTTGTCGCATCCCAGGAGGATTTGCCGAAAGCTCCCTCTTCGTATGCTAGGAAAATTTTCTTAATCTTGATCTGCGGATATTTCTGCTGTATTGCAGTCCAGCCTTCTACATACGAAGCACCCTGATTGTAGTCCCACGGGTGGAGATGGAAATAGAAATCCGATCCAGGGCTTGGGCCAAGCGCTTTTTCCACCGCGCTGCCTGCAGCGCCAGTCGCCATAACGACCTTACCGTATTTCTTGTAAGTCGGCACCTTGCCCATCTCTGCCCCAGAAGCCATCCCGCCCACAAAGACTTCGACCTTATCCACAGTCGCCAGCTTTTCTACGGCAGCAGCAGCTTTATCAGCCTTGCCTTCATCATCGACTACAATGAGTTCGAGCTTCTTGCCAAGCACGCCACCTGCAACGTTGATCTCTTCCACCGCTATCTGCGCAGCAGCACTTCCTTGTTTGCCTGTGATATCGGCAAGAGTCCAGATGCCACCGACTTTGATGGTGCCCTGTGCAAAAGCGCTGCCCGCAAGCACTGCGAACAGTGCAAATGCGAATACCATTCGTTTCATGAATGCCTCCTTGAGCCGCATCTCAAGACTGCGGCCTTTTTTTATCCGACGCGGTCAAAGCCGCCCGGAAATAGCCAGCTTTACAGCCCCTTATAGACTCCCCATTGCACCACCGTGCTCGCCCATACGAAGCCAAGCCCCGCCCCTACCATCACAACCCTGCTCCCTTCCCCGATCTTACCCGTCTCCAACCCCAGCTTTATCGACAAAAGCTGGTCGTTTTGCCCCAGGTGCCCATACTCTTCTAGATAGGTCGATTGCTCTTCGCGCAAGCCCAGTTCTTTCAGCACTGCAAGATGGGCACTCCTCTTAAAATGCAAAATTGCGAGATAGTCGATCTGGTGCTCGCCAAAGCCGCTCTTTCGCATCGATTCGCGGATCACGGTGTAGAAATTGGGCATCGTAATATCGTTGAGTTTTTGCTTGAATGCTTGCTCATCAGGCACGAAAAATGATGCATGCTCCACATCTTCAGGTCTTGGCGGCCACACTCTCGAGCCAAGCACAGGCACCACGCAGGTCTCCGACAACGAGCCATCGCCCCTAAATGCTGATGCCATAACAACATTTCTACCAAGATTTTTTTTCAGCACACAAGCTGATCCCGCTGAACCGATATCCATCATGAATCGTGTGGGAGAGTAGGTGAGATCTATTAGGTCGTTGTTTCGGTATCCGGAGACAAGGAGCACCGTATTGAGATCGTCGCGCACAAGCATAAGCGATTTCGCAACATCGATTGCAGCCATCATCGAGCCGCACATGGCTTCCATATCGAAGCTCCAAGCTCGTCTCGCTCCGATCTGGTTTGCCACGTAGAGGCCCGCGAGCCAGCAGGGATAATCCTTATGCTGACCCCCACACCAGATCACGAGATCGATATCCTGAGCCTTGATAGCAGCGTCATCGAGAGCTGCTTGCGCAGCTCTTAGTCCCAAATAGCTAGTTGTCTCATCTGGACCAGCGACAGGCTTTTTCTTAATACCAAACTTAAGGGCAATTACCTCTTCAGGCACCGAAGTCGCTCTTGCGAGATCCGCAGCAGTCATATATTGTTTTGGCAGATAGAGTCCAATACCTGCAATTCCTATGTGCATCGTACTCTCCCTGGAAAGGCTCATTCAACGCTATTGGTGCATTCGTCCTCGTTAGAGATGAATCACTTCTCACCATATTGTGGGGCTATTTTTGCTATTCGTCAAGAGGAGAAATCAGTTATCTATGGTGAAATTATTCCAAGCTTGCAGACTATTTGTCAAAAAATCTTATAATATATTATATTATATTATTTTAATGGTTTTTTCTGTTTTTGTGGATATTTCGTGATATTTCACTTGCGTGAATAGAAAACCGAGGTTATACTAGAGCTTGGTAAGAGGTGAATCATCTCTCACCATAGAGGCAGTCGATGGATAACAGTACACAACAGGCGCTTGTCGACAGTGCCATAGATCTCTTTTCCTCTAAATGGTATGCGACTGTTTCGGTTGCTGAAATCTGCCGCCATGCAGGCCTTTCCAATGGAGCCTTTTATCGACATTTTCGCAGCAAAGAAGAGATTTTCTGTGCGATTCTCGATTATGTGATTCAACAGATCGAAAAAAACCTCGAGGTTTTGCCAAAATTTCCCCAAGCAGAGAGAATCCAAGCATTTGTGAATATTCTTTACGATTTTTCCCAACAACATACAGCTCTTGTGCGCGTATTCAGAGAAGGGCAATACAGGTTCTTTGAGTATGAGCGCAAACTCAAAGATGTCTACGAAAAGGCATTTGAAGTGGTCTTTGGAAAACCTCCTACGGTCGCAGAATATCTCTTTGCAGTCGCAGGCCTGAGGTTTTCGAGCATCCGCGCCGCCATGCATCAGATCCCAGTAAAGACCGAGGTACTCGCGATAATCTTAAGAAATGGAATTTTTGAACCTCAAGAAATCAACCCTGAAAAAATATTTGCCACTTCTATCATCCCGCTCGCTATAGAGCTTTTGCCTAATACACGCCAGCGTCTTTTGGCTGAAGGGCGAAAATTGTTTGGCGAAAAAGGATACTTTGAGACAAATATTCACGAGGTAGCCTCCAATGCAGGATTGGCGATTGGTTCATTCTATCGTCACTTCGAGAGTAAGGAATCTTTCTATAGACAGGTAATCCGCGATGTAGGCAGAGATGTGCGTCATTTCATCACCATAAATTTGCAAAGCGACCTCAACCATGTTGAGCGTGAAATGCGCGGCTTGTGGCTCTTCATCCTTTTTCTTTCGATAGACCAATATTGCTACAATATTGTGCGAGAGGCCGAGTTTGTGCTTCCTGATGAAGTGCGAGATTACTATGATGCATTTCACAAAGGTTATCTAAAACGGGAAGATTCTCAGCCCTGCTGCGATACCACGACATGCATCGAATTCATGATAGGAGTAGCACATTATTTTGGTATCGAAGTTATCTTTAATAAATCACCTGAAATCGCACAGAACACTATAGAAGAAATAGGGTTCCTATATATGAATGGCTTGGCACATACTTTTGAGAAAAAAGAAGGCCAAAACGAAAAGAGCACACGGCGAAAGAGAGGGGAGGAATAAATGGCAAAAGCAGTGATTATTGGCACGGGGCTCTATGTGCCAGGCAATCCTATCGACAATGAGACCATAATGAAGCTGACCGGCATCGAGTTCGATGCTGCGCGCCAGGAAGAAAAGATCGGTATAAAGAAGAGATATATTGCCCGGCTTTCTGGACTGCAGGAGACAACTGCGGATTTTGCGGAAAGAGCAGCCCGCCGCGCGCTTGAGGCTGCAAAGGTAAACCCAAAGGATGTGGGTCTCTTTATTGTAGCGACAGACACTCCTGAATATATCTCTCCCGCAACAAGTATCCTCGTCCAGGGCCGCCTACAAGGCGGGGAGACAGGCGCAAAATCCTTCGATCTGGGCGCTTCATGCGCAAGTTTTGTCGAAGCCCTGGACGCAGCTGCCCGACATCTTGTGACGGATCCTAGCCTCCACTATGCAGTGGTGGCCGGAGTCTACAATATGCCAGCCTATATTCAAGAGGGAGATGCCTTTGGCTGGTTTATTTTTGCTGATGGAGCAGGAGCTGTCGTCCTTGAGAGACAGGAACAAAGCAATTCTGGCTATATCGAAGGTGCATTTATCACCGATGGAACGCAATGGAATTTCTTAGGAGTATATGCTGGTGGCACAAAAAAATCCATCACCCATGAAAGTCTAAATGCCGGTGAGTATGGGCTTCAGCTTTTACAGAAAATGCCGGGAGATCGCAATGTTAAGCTCTGGCCTCCCCTCGTTCAGCGCTTGCTTGATAAGGCAGCAATATCCCAATCAGCGGTAAGCCATTACCTTTTCACCCAGATCAATAAGTCGGTGATCGAACAGGTGATGGAGATCCTGGGAGAACCTCTCGAAAAAACAACAATGGTAATGGATCGCTATGGCTACACAGGCTCAGCCTGTATCCCTATGGCACTCCATGAGGCTTTGAAAGAAGGCCGCATCAAAAAAGGCGACCTTGTTGTGCTTGTTGCTTCAGGCGCAGGTCTAGCTGTAGGTGCTGCGCTCTTGAGACTATAGGATCTGGGAATCCGCGCGTATAGAGACACCTATAAGACTGAAAGAATTTGGAGGTCATATGAATTCACTGGATGAGTATAGACGAAAGCACCTATCCATTCCCGAAGCTGTCGCAAAAATCAAGAGCAACGATAATATTGTCGTCGCAATGTGCGCCTCAGAGCCGCAGGGAAGCATGGCTCAATTTCATACAGTAGCGGATAAAGTTGAAAATGTGAGGGTTTTTTCATGCCTCACCTTGCAACCATATGATTTCTATATGAAGCCTGAGATGAAAGGCCATTTTGAATTAGCAAGCTGGTTCCATGCACCAGGGCCTAGAGCTGCCTTAAAAGCAAATGCGGGGACGGTTACCTATGTTCCCAACATGCTTCATCGTTCTGCTGCTGATTTTATTTATGCTCGGAAGCCCAATATTTTCTGGGGAACCTGTACGCCTCCCGACAAACATGGATTTGTGTCGCTTTCTCTTGGAATAACCTATGAGAAAGACATATTAGAGGCTGCTGATCTGGTCATTCTAGAGGTAAATCCTCGCCTGCCTCGCACCTTCGGCGATACTCATCTGCATATCTCCGAAGTAGACTACTTTGTGGAAAACGATCAACGGGTACCTGAGCAGCCCTCTCCCCAGCCAAGCGAGATCGATCTCACTATTGGAAGATATATTGGCGAACTCATCGAAGACGGATCGACAGTCCAGCTCGGCATTGGCGGCATTCCGAACGCCGCTGCATTTGCGCTTCGCGATAAGAAGAATCTTGGTGTTCATACTGAAATGATTGTCGATTCAATGATGGAGCTCTACGAAATGGGCGTAATCACCAACAGCGCAAAGGCTTTCCATAAGGGAAAATTTGTCGCCACCTTCTCAATGGGCTCACGCAAGCTCTACGACTGGCTCGATGACAATGTCGCTGTGGAATTCATGCGCGGCAAATGGGTAAATAATCCGTCGACTATCGCGCAGAATTCTAAAATGATCTCAATCAATACGTGCCTCACCGTAGATCTTACAGGACAGGTGGGAAGCGAAAGCCTCGGAACTATTCAATATTCCGGCACTGGCGGCCAGACTGATACTGCGCAAGGCGCTGCCGAAGGTTTCGATGGCAAGGGCAAGAGTATCATCGCTTGCTATAGCACCGCAAAACATGGATCTATTTCCACCATTGTGCCTACCATGACTGAAGGTACTGCAGTTACCTTGCATCGAAGCAATACTGACTATGTGGTTACCGAATATGGTATCGCAAGCCTGCGCGGCAAGACCGTTAGAGAGCGGGCACGCGAGCTCATCTCTGTCGCACATCCAGATTTCAGGGCAGAGCTTACAGAAAAAGCAAAGGCTCTCGACTGGCTCTGATTAGCTCTGAATAATCTGGTGGACTATTTTGCAATCGATCTGGCTCCATAGGTCACACCACCCGTAATCTCAAGACAGGTGCCATCGAAGGCTTCATTTTCTATTATCATAGCGATAGCTTGTGCAATTTCTTCTGGCTCAACAAGTCTTCCAATATGGATATCCTTTATGATATCAGCGAGAGCATCTTGATTCATTCCCTTTACCATAGGTGTCCCAACATATCCAGGAGCAATACTCATCGCGCGGATGCCTTTAATGCCTTTCATCTGGAATTCGCCGACAAGAATGCGTGGCCAAACTGCTACAGCTGCCTTTGTAGAAGCATAGTTTATCTGCCCCACCTGACCCGCTTTGTTGACACTCGAAATCGTGAATAGAACCCCCTGCCACTTGTGGTCTACCATGCGGCGAGCTGCCTCTCGCAGCGTGATAAAGGAACCAATCAGATTGACTTCGATCACTGAACGGAACTGATCGGTCTCCATAACCCGTTTGACCTTGCCTGTCTCCTTGTCGATGTTGATCATTACCGCATCGCGAATAATGCCGGCACAGGGAACCACTACATTGATCGCCCCAAATTTTAAAATGGCAAAATCCATGAGCCCTGCGACTTCAGCATCTTTGGTCACATCGGTTTTTAGCCCCGCTGCAGCGCCACCAGCAGCTTGAATCTCTTTTACAACTCGCTCAATGCTCTCCTGCACAACATCGGCGATAATGATTTTTGCTCCATGGGAAGCAAGATATTTTGCAACCGCTTCGCCGATGCCGCTTGCACCGCCTGTAATCACCGCGACTACTTCATCTAATTTCATGGCAAGAATCCTCCTCTCCGTTGCCTATGGCCATTGAACCTACTTATTCTCCAACAGCTCTTACTCGCTGTCAACAAGGGCTTGCATTGCGCCATCTAAGAATAGATGTAAAGAGTTATTTGGCATTAGCTCGAGAATGATATATAATTCGCGCAGGAATACCATATCATTCATTACAAGTGAAAAGAAAAGTAGGGAACCTATAGAATATGAATATCTCAGAATATAGAGCATCCATAAAAAAAGAAATCGATCGCGGAAATTATACAGAATATAGCTTTAGAGCCTATCTTCAGGCTCTTCTTTCAGATTTTTCATCAGATTATGAGGTGACCCACGAACCCAGGCGCCAATCCTGCCATGCCCCCTATTATATCATCACAAAAAAATGGGCTTCAGGGAATAGTATGGGTGACATGACAGAAGGCAGGAATCTTGCCATACTTGAAGCATGGAAGACAAAGAACTCTATGAGAAGCTATTAGGTGTAAAAGAGCCATGGGATGTAATTGATGTAAGAGTCGACATGCAAAAGGCCTGTGTGGCCGTCAAGCTTGGGCACCCAAAGGGAACAAAGTTTGCTTGTCCGGTATGTGGAGAGCTCTGTGCGATCTATGATCACGAGAAGCGACGATGGCGACATTTGGACAGCTGTGGATTTACGACGATCCTTGAAGCAAATGTTCCTCGGATCTGCTGTAAGGATCATGGGGTGAAACAAGTGAGTGTACCCTGGGCTTACGCGTCCAGTAGTATCGCCAGTACCGCACTAGCCGTCGATGCGACATCATTTTAGAAGCGTTATGAGTATGTGACGGTGCTCTTTGACCGAGAGAAGGACTTCTGTGATCGATATACTCGATGGACGAAAGAAAGAGACTATTCTCAATGCTGAAGAGAAGATCTGCTTTGATCGATTTCATGTGGCAAGATACTTTACGAAGGCAGTAGATAAAGTAAGGGCAGACGAGCATCGAGACTATAAAGCGAAGTATGGGACAAGTCCCCTTACTAAGACAAGATACCTGTGGCTACGCTCGAAAGAAAGTAGGCCTGAGCAGACGACAAAAGACTTTGCGGTGCTTCTTGGTATGAACCTGAAGACCGCGAGGGCATGGCGGATAAAGGAAAGTGCTGTAGAGCTCTGGAAGCTCACTGATCGAAAAGAGTCTCAAAAAGGATGGCATAGGCTCTTAGGATGGGCAGCTCGATGTCGGCTTAGACCAATGATTGAGGTAGGGAGGACAATACGAAACTATCTCTGGGGAATACTGAATGCGACAGTGAAGAGAGCTACTAATGCGAAGGTTGAATCGGTGAATGCGATAATTCAGAAACTGAAAGTGCGAGCGTGTGGATTTCGCAATAGAGATCGATTCAAGATGGTAATACTTTTTCATTGTGGGAAACTCTCTCTGCTTCCAGAGGGATTATCATGACCCACATGAAAGCCGGAAGAGCCAAAATTATAGTAGCCCTTGTAAATACCGATAGAATAATGCAAGAAATAGAAGAGATATGGAATCCTTAACTATGGATAATACCAAACAGACAATCGGCCTGCCCTACCGCTCGACAGCTTTCTGGCTCAGCCTCGCTCAAGAACCAACAGAGAGCTGCAAAAGGAATGATGAAGGAGTGCCCCTCGACCCCATTCTGGCTCAGACTATTCCAACCGCTGCTGAATCGCGCGTTTCTCCCTGGGATAGATGTGACCCGCTTGGAGAAGAAAGTCATTCGATTGCCGAGCGTGTTATTAGGCATTACCGATCTCGTGTGCTTGTACGGGCAACCGGTCAATGCTTTCTATTCTGTAGGCATTGCTATAGGCGTTCTCTTCTGCCATCGGAACTCGAATTTATCGATGAAGCTACTATCGACAAGCTGATATCTCTTCTTAGGTCACATTCGGAGATCCGTGAAGTCCTGATTTCGGGTGGAGATCCGCTAATAGCACCAGATGAGAAGATCACTGGACTTCTGCGAGCAATTCGCTCAATTAAGAGGCCAATTCTTATAAGGCTCTGTACACGAGCACCCATCGTTCTTCCTCAGAGAATAAGCGATGACCTCATTTCTCTCTTGTCAGAAATGCACCCTCTTCAAATTGTGCTCCACATCAATCACCCGCGAGAATTGAGCAGTGAATTCTTGGAAAAATCAGAAGCTCTTCTCAAAGCCGGTATCCCGCTCCATAGTCAGACAGTCCTTTTGCGGGGAATCAATGATAGTATCGAGACTTTGATCGAGCTTTTTTCGACACTTACCCTGCATAGCATCCATCCTTACTATCTCTTTCAAGGAGATTTGGCCATTGGTACGGCACATTTCCGTGTACCGCTTTCTAAAGGGCTTATCCTTTATGAGAATCTAAAGAAAGAATTATCTGGTTTGGAACTTCCCCGCTTCGCAGTGGATACGCCAGGCGGAGGAGGAAAAGTATATCTTCCCGAAGGTATTGTTGAGCGCAGAGGCTCAGTCTGGGTGCTTCGAACTCCCAATGGAAGCTTCTGCCAATACCCAGAAGAGCCTCTATAGAGTGTCATGAAGCTTTGATATGATGCACAAGATACTACTCGATGGGATTTCCAGGATTTTCAATGATGAACAGGATTTGATCATACACTAAAATCGACCCAAAGTCTCTCTATTTCTTGACTAATAAATAAATTATCTTGTTCATCCAGCCCCATTCTATCATCTTGTCTAACAATCCTGCTCATCTCATCCAAATGATTATTCCCATTCGATTGTCGCTGGCGGCTTTGAAGAGACATCGTATACAACTCTGCCAATCTGTGGCACTCGATTCGTGATACATGCGCTTATCTCGAAAAGGTCCTTCATTTCGAAGGCAAAAGGTTGAGCAGTCATGCCATCCTCGCTCTTGACAGCCCGAAGTGCTAGTACATACCTGTAAGCTCTCTCGTCTCCCATCACACCTACCGAGTGCAATGGAAGAAGCACACAGAAAGCTTGCCATATCCGATCGTAGAGTCCTCGTCTTCTGAGTTCTTCGATATAGATACTATCAGCTTCTCGCAGGATTTCACATTTCTCTTTTGTCACCTCGCCTAGAATCCTCACACCGAGCCCTGGACCAGGAAATGGATGCCGCCCTACAATTTCTTCAGGCAGGCCTAATGCCCTTCCAAGAGATCGCACTTCATCTTTGTAGAGCCTATCCAAAGGCTCGATGACTCGCCCCTCTGCTCTTTTCTTTTCGATAAGGGGGCTGCGTACATTGTGATGACTTTTTATTACCTGGGCCTTGTTGCCAACTCCTTTGCCCGATTCAACCAAATCTGTATAGAGCGTCCCCTGAGCAAGAAATGCATTGGGAATTTCTAGGCGCTGAACGGCTTCCTCTTGAACTTTTATGAACATATCGCCAATTATGCGCCGCTTTTGCTCAGGGTCTGCAATGCCATTGAGAGCCTCGAGAAATCGAGATTCAGCATCAACGGCTTCCAGATGTCGAGCTCCAAGACGGCTAAGATTCAGCATGACCTCTTCGTTCTCCGCTTTTCTCATGAGACCTGTATCTATATATAGGAGATAGACCTGTTCAGGATTTAAGCATCTTAGCAAGAAAGCTCCAGTAACCGTCGAATCAACGCCCCCTGAGATCAAAAGCAAAACCGGCTCAGATTTCACTTTGCTCCTAACGGCTTCTGCTTCTTCGTCTAGATAGGCTTCTATTGACCAAGCGGCTCGAGCTCCACAGACACCGAGCACAAAACGAGATAGAATATCCGTTCCATGCTCGCAATGGCTGACCTCGGGATGAAACTGCAATCCAAACCATGGCTTGTATTCATGAGCAAGAATGGCAGGAACTCCGCCTTCCGAAATACCGATTACCTCCCATCCAGCCCCTGGGTGCACTATGCTATCTCCATGGCTCATCCAGCTCAAAAACCGCTCTGGAAGCCCTTCCGAGAAGAGAGACCAAAGATTTCGCTTTCTAGCTATTGGCAAAAAACTTACGGTCATAGGGCCGTATTCGTGTGCCTTGGAGCGCTCTATTGCGCCTCCCGATTGTAGAGTAAGCCATTGAATACCATAGCAAATAGCAAGTATAGGAAGGCCTGCTTCCAGAATACTCCTATGAGGAGCAGGAGCCTTCTCTTGCATTGCACTGAAAGGTGAGCCAGAAAGGATAAAACCCACACAATCCTTGACTGTAGCTGAATCCAGTGCTTTCTCCCCAGGCAAAATCTCTGAATAAACACCTATCTCTCTGATACGGCGACCAATTAATTGGGTATACTGGCTGCCAAAATCTAGAATGATTATTTTATCCATGGACTTTCCCGGACAATAGTCTGATTTCGATCGGAACCTACCGAGACTATCGAAATCGGAGTTTCGGTGAATTCCTCTATGAATTCGATGTATTCACGAGCGCTCAAGGGCAATTCTCCATAGGTTCTGCAGTTTCCTATGGCGCAATTCCAGCCTTTGAATCTTCTGAGCACAGGCCGTACTGTCTCCAGATCTTTAATCGAAGCTGGAAAATCCTCAGTCAGCTTGCTTCCTATATGATATCCTATGCATGCCTCGAATTCTTCGAGAGCGTCATACACATCTAGGTGAGTGAGCACGAGCCTGTCGATAGAGTTCACGGCACAAGCATAGCGAAGAGCAACAAGATCTAGATATCCGCAGCGCCGCGGGCGCCCCGTTGTCGTACCATACTCATTTCCCACCTTACGAATATATTGGGACACCGAGCCGGGTGAATCGTCCGCGAACTCGGTCGGGAAAGGGCCATTGCCAACCCTCGTGGAATAGGCTTTGAATACCCCCAGAACCCTATCTATTGCTCGCGGACCGATTCCCCCTTGAGCAGCAGCGCCTGCGGCGCACGACATGCCGGAAGAGACAAATGGGTAGGTTCCTGTATCTATATCGAGCAAGGCACCTTGAGCCCCCTCGAAAAGTCGCCAACTGTTTCGGTGAGAACGTAAATAGGCCGATAAATCAATCCTTAGAGGCAAAAGCCTATCATTCCATTGAAGAAGCCATTTCCTGTCTTCTGAACTCAGATTGACGAGCCTTTCTTCGTCGTCGATATCGGCTATTCGGATACCATCTCTGCTCGCCTTAAGCGCATAAGCGACACCAATGCCTCTCCCTGTAGTTCCTACTGGTTTTGCACGCCGGGCATCGGCTTCTTTGTCCATATCGCGATATCTGGGCAAGACCAAATGAGCCCTATCCGATATCAATACTCTGCCCTTCCAGTCTATGCCCTTATTCTCCAGGTCACCCAACTCTCTAAGAAGCGCTTCAGGATCTATTACCATGCCGGAACCGAGGATAACTGTCTTGTCGGGATATAGAATGCCAGAGGGCACAAGATGTAGCGCAAACCTCTCTCCTCCAAGAACAATAGTATGGCCAGCATTGGCGCCTCCTGAGAAGCGAACTACAATCTGGGCATCCGCAGCTAAGAAATCGACAATCTTGCCCTTGCCTTCATCTCCCCACTGCGCTCCTATTATGACAACATTCACGATAGACTCCTTATTCCTATTTCTTGGGGGCAAATACGTGGTAATTCATATATGGAAATATATTATTGCGCTTTTCTAGACTTGTGAGCCATTCTGTCTCAACGGTATGCGCGGAGAGCATTTCATAGATATGGTTGAAATTGTAAATCGATTCACGAATTTGCCTGGCAGCGAAATCTGCCGATTTGCCACTTCTCAATAAAAGAGCCCAATCCGAAGACATAGCTAACAGCACTTCGCGAGCTGCCTGATTGAGAATACGTTCTCTCAATCCACTCTCGTTCGGGAATCGTATAGTCAGCTCTCTCATGCGCTCGGCAGCCTTTCTAGTATGCCGCAGTACCCAGTCGTTTCGACCATCCAACCAAGCCTCAGCATAGCCTCCTTCTGCCCAGGATGAGAATTCGGGCTCGGAATGAGGACAAGTGGGATTTTCTGTCAGATATTCAGACAGAGTCACGAGGCGAAGCGGATTTTCTTCATCCTTGCGACTCATAGTACGAAAAAAAGCCTCCAGGAACTGGATGCCTTCAAACCACCAGTGGCCAAAAAGCTCCGCATCGTAGGGACATACTATGATCGGAGACCTGTCCTTCATCCAATAAGAAGCAGCGCGCGCTTGTACTTTTCTGTCTGAAAGGTAGGCATGCGCATGCAGCACAGCCTGTGCCGATGCTGCCGATGGCTCATATGGACGCTTGTTGTCTGTCTTACCAGTCACTGCCCAATATTTAAATCCAGTATACCCGCGCTCAACACCATATAAATGAGGGGCAAGGTAGCCAGGATCGAGGTCGTACCCTATATCTCTATAGAAATCTCTATAGACTGAATGCGCAGGATACCCTTCGGTTTCAGACCAGACTGCCTTCGTTGCTCCGGCATCGCGGATAAAAGCAGCAATATTTGAAGCAGTAATGACTGGAGAAAACGATCCATAAAATGGTGAGGGCGAACCAAGCAATGCACCCTTGGTTGTCACTATTGTATATTTGATGTTGTAGGCCCTGAGATGCTTCTCAAGCCCCTGGTACCAGCCAAGTTGAGGCAGCCAGAATCCCGAAGGGTTCTTTCCGAATTCCATTCTATGGGCAATAATTGCAGACTCAATCTGAGCATCGATTGCTTCAGGAATATCTGAGTAGGTTGGAAGAAAAGCGTGAGTTGCAGCTGTGGTCATGAGCTCTATATAGCCTTTCTTGGAAAAATAATCGAAGGCTTTAATGATATTACGCCCATAAAGGTCTTCGAATTCTTCGCGACTCCTGCTATACATAGTAAAATATAGGTCTGCCAGGGGCTCGAATACTGGATCCCCTGCTAGTCTTCGTCTTTCCTTCTGAGCAAGCTCGATTTGATTGTCAAGATATGCGATGTATCGCTCGCAAAGAAGACTATCCGAAAGCATGGCTAGAAGAGTAGGAGAAAAGACCATACTCACCTTAAAAGGAATATTTTCGAGCTCTAGTTTGCGAAACATCCTCAGCAGAGGAAGATATGTTTCTGAAATAACCTCAAAAAGCCACCTTTCTTCATAGAACTGGGGATACTGGGGCTTACGCACAAAAGGAAGATGGGCATTGAGAACAAGAGCTATCGAAGGGGAATTCTTTGCCATTATTCTCCTTCCATACTCATTATCCGCAGAGAATTCTCCTCTTTAGGCTCGATCAAATGAAGCTCCTCGGAACCAGAAAGAACAAGAAGGCTTCTTGTTATCTGCGGAAGTTTGGAAGATATATCGAGGTATTGTGATGGCATGCGCACGATATTGGAACGAGCTAGCACTCTGGCCTTATGGCATTTTGCGATGCATAGGTCTATTCTGTAGGAACGCTTTGCGTAGGGAACGTTAATGTACCACTTGCGATCATCGAAGTTCACCGCAATTTCATAGGAAAAACTTGGCTCGAATCCAGTGGCTTCACTTATTCGCAAAAGAAGCCGAGATGTCTCGGCCTCTCCGATGTACTTTTGTCGTGTAGATTCTGCAATATCCCAGAACGCGAAAATCCACAATGGATCTCTCACGATCGCGTTGATATATGTCTCATTGTAGTAATCCGGAATAGAAATATCCTCTAGCCTGCCAGGAATAAAGCCTGTACCAGCGAGTTTTTTTTCCTCTAGATGATCCGGAGCATCGTGAGAAAATGTCTTATCCGAAGTATCATCTTCGTAAGCATCGATGATTTCTTCGATTAAAAAGATTCTCTCTAGTCCTTCCGGAACATAGATATTCATCTTCTCAGCTAAGACTTTGAGTTCTTCGTCAGAAAGAAGTGACAGTATTTCCGGATTCACAAGAGTATAGTGAAAGAATGAGCCTATCCTTGTCAATATGCATGGGTCAAGACAATCCAGTGATTCTCCCCGTCCTGGTATCGATATCCATGCCAATGAACGCTGGTTTCGATGGTAGTCCAGGCATTGTACTTATTTCGCCCGTAATCGGAACAATGAAACCCGCTCCAGCCGAAAGCCGAACTTCCCGTACCGGGAAATCGAAACCTCTCGGTACTCCCTTAACGGCAGGATCGTGCGATAATGAATACTGCGTCTTTGCCATGCATATTGGGAAATTGCCATAGCCAAGATCGGTATACTTTTCAATCGCTTCATCTGCCTCTGGCGTGTATACAACTGTTCCAGCTCCATAAACCTGATGGGCAATTATCTCTATCTTATCTTTTATGGATATTTCAAGAGGATATAATAAATTAGCTTTATGCGCTAGCGATGAGGCCTTGTCCACCGCTGCTGCAAGCTCCGCACATCCTTCTCCTCCAAGAGCCCAACCTCTGCTTATGACTGCGTCAAAGGCACCTGCCTTAAGAGCTGTCTCCCTGATAAGCGCATGTTCAGCTTCGGTATCGCTTGGGAATGCATTGATAGAGACAACCACTGGAAGGCCATATTTCCTGATAATTTCGATGTGTGCAATCAAATTTGCAAGCCCTGCCTTTAGAAGCTCCAGGTTTTCTTGAGTATAGGCACTGGAAAGAGGCTTACCTGGCGTTACTTTTGGTCCTCCACCATGCATCTTGAGTGCTCGCACGGTTGCTACAAGAACCACTGCATCTGGCATAAGACCTGAAGCTCTACATTTAATATCCATTAGTTTTTCGAATCCCATGTCAGAGCCAAATCCTGATTCTGTCACTACG
>JAKJFY010000014.1:39001-39262 GCA_022704665.1 Spirochaetota bacterium
TTTCAAGAGAATCGTCATCGCTCCTGCCACTCCTATGTCTTCTGTAGTGATGGCTTTACCTGACCTATCTAGAGCTACAACAATCTTTCCTATGCGTTTGCGTAGATCTTCGAGGCTCGTGGCCAGGGCCAACACTGCCATCACCTCGCTTGCAACGGAAATGTCGAAGCCTGTTTCGCGCAGAGGGCCATTCTCCAAGCCACCCAAACCTATGATTATACTCCTCAGAGTTCTGTCGTTCATATCGACTACACGACGCCA
>JAKJFY010000149.1:0-1507 GCA_022704665.1 Spirochaetota bacterium
TTCTATGCTTTTGTACTTTTATTGAATTTCCTTGAACATGTTGTCATATCGGAGATTGGCCCAATTGAAAAGAAAGTAGAATTCTTCACTATCAGGCCAGTAAGCATTACAGAACGATAGACTATTCCTTGTCAAATTCAAGCCTATTCAAAGGTGATCAATCGATCCTGGCCAATAAACCGAACCAACAACCATCAACAAATAAGGATTCCGCTAAATCAAACGATTTCTCAATAAGCTTAATCGGTGACGCTAACTAAGGGTTCCTGAAGGATTCCCTTTTCTCTCTTTCAAGCAGCCACAGACTACCAAATTCGCTTCCTCAACGCTCTTCTCACCATCTCAAATAGGGTATCAATAAGTAACACAAAAAAGGCTCTCGCCTTCCTCCGATAGAGCACCATCAGATTCATCACCAGAAATACAAGCATGATCGCGCTCTCACTTGTTGCTCTCAATTTCATGCCTATCCGATCAAGCGAGTATCGCCGTTTCCCTTCTCCAAACTTGCCTTCAACCGCGATCCTTGTTCTCTCATCTTCACGCTCTATGCTACGCCGTTCGCGCAGTATAGCCTTATTCTTCTGACTCTCTTTGAATGGGCGCCCCAGCTTCGGCCCTGAAAGCCGTATCCCATATTCCTGGCAATACTGGAGGTTCTCTCGTGTTCTATGGATCTTATCTGCACAGACAACTTCCGGATAATATCCATATCGTTTCCTATATGCTCCTATCTGTCCTTTCAAATCCTGACATTCGTTGTACGCTTCCCACGAAAGTCTATCCACCTCCGCCAATCCATCCACCAGACTAACCGACAACTTCGCCCCAAACTCATACTTCTCTCTCGCCTTACCGCTCACAATCGCTCGTACATGCGGTTTAGTAATACTCACTATCCTTCCTTCGAGTGAGTGACTCTTCCCACAGTACATCTGTCGTTGCTGCCGTACCAGATTCCGTTCAACATATTGAAGCTGCTGCTTCAACGCTTTCCGTAGTGCCCTTTCTCTTGGCTTACGATTCCGTATGAATGTCAAAAATTCTTTCCTCGCTATCTTCCGGTATGTCCTTGGCTTCTCGTAGTCATGAGGAGCGTGTTCCTGAAGCGTATCGATAATCCCTTCTGTTTTCCTTCGCGCTTCATCTAATAAACCCACATCGTGCGGATATCGCATGTCCTCAGGCGCACAGGTCGCGTCAACGATCAGCGTACCCTTATTGCTCTCCCCAGAGTCGCTCCCAGTACTCCTATGATCTCCTTGTGCTCCTTCAGCTTCTTTTTTCTGCTTCTCGATGATCAACGCGTTTACTTCTTTCAGTATGTCCCCCGTCAGCCGCTTCCTAACCGGATATACTCCACAAGCTCTTCATCCGGCAACTTTGACTTCTCTTTAATGATGAGCGCACCTAATGCAACCCGAACCGGCAAAGCCGGTCGACCATTGTTCGTCGCAAAAAGCTTTGAATATTTCGCTTCAATTTCGTCCCACGGGATTAAATCTGC
>JAKJFY010000150.1:0-671 GCA_022704665.1 Spirochaetota bacterium
AGGCTTCTTTTACCTCGCCAGTAATGGAAATATTGCCCTGAGTAGGAGGCACAGCCACTACAGCAAACACCATCCCTAACGACATTACCGCAAACAGAGCTACCAACGCATACTTTTTCATTTTGCGTCTCCCGCCCGCAGGGTCTATGCCCCACGGATACATTTTGTGTCTTTTGTGGCTTCTTCCAAGGGAATATTTTTTAGAAATATTTGAAGAAATGATAGGTAATGCATTGTAAATCTTTTACAGTTGTGCTATACTCCTCCTAGGAGGCACTTATGTTCTTAGGAAAGCTCTATGATAAAAAAACTGGTCGTACGTGGCTCAAAATCGTCGAAGCTTATCGCCTGAATGGGAGACCCAAGCAGCGCATGATTCAAGACCTGGGTTACCTCGATGAACTAGAAAAGATCTATCCAGACCCAATAGCCCACTTCAAAGAAGTCGCAAAACAGATGACTTTAGAGAAGAAGGAAAAAGAACAGGCTCGGCATGTCCAATTAGACCCAAACGCAAGCCTTCCAAAGCAAGAGAATCTTAGTCCTACTGCAGTTGCTCGTAAGAACCTAGGCTATGCCGCACTCTCAAAACTCTACCATGAGATGAAAATCGATGTGTTTCTCAATAACCACCAGCGCTATAGAAAGTTTACTGCGAATCTTAACTCTAT
>JAKJFY010000150.1:788-1487 GCA_022704665.1 Spirochaetota bacterium
GGAGAATAGGGGAATATTCTTTGAGAATACCGACTATTCCCAACAGGATGTGTACCGTTCCCTGGATTACTTCCTTGAGTGGCGGCCTGCACTCTTAGAGCAGCTGCATGAACAAGTCAAGGTTAACTATGCGAGGGATACGCTTTTACTCTACTACGATGTGACGAACTACTACTTTGAGATCGATGAACCAGATAGCCTTAGGGCTAAAGGAGTCTCAAAGGAGCATAGGCCTAATCCTATAGTTCAGATGGGACTCTTTCTGGATGAGAAAGGCTTACCAGTCTCCTATGAGCTCTATCGAGGGAACACCAATGACTGCACGACTCTTCCTTTGATGCTCGATGACACGGTAGTAGATTTAGGTCTTCACCATCTTATTATTGTTGCAGATAAAGGGATGATGAGTGGGGACAATATTGCGAAGATTCGGCTTGGATATAATGGCTATGTGATGAGCTACTCAGTGCGAGGAGCGGATAAGGCTTTTAAGGACTATGTCTTGGATGAAGAAGGCTATAGCGCTGTCTACGATAGTGAAGGAAAGCTCGTAGCTAAGCACAAGAGTCGCTATAGTCCTAGGGAGATATGGGTTACCGATAGCAATGGGAAACGTACGAAGAGCATCGTGAACGAGCGGCAGATAGTCATCTATAGCGAGAAGTATGCTAAGCGTACTCGCATGGAGAGAGAACTCGC
>JAKJFY010000151.1:0-718 GCA_022704665.1 Spirochaetota bacterium
TCCAATATAGCACGGATCGCGCAATAATGTTCGCTTCTATATCAGGCGTTGTCCCCTTAAGCGGCAGATTGTGCACAGCAAAGTAGTCTCCTGTCCAACCATGCCGCAGATCGACTTCCGCAGCCACGCCGATACCCTGATCATTATAAGAACGTCGATCCGATCCTTGCGAATTGAGGGCAGTTCCGGCTTCAATGCTCAGAACCGCAAAAGGCAATTGGCCAAAATAATTCCGTTGTATATCGATACCATTGGAATATGCCGCCGACGGGAACTGGCTCACAGGAGGTTCGAGTCGGATATCTTCGCTTCTCAGGGTGTATTCGAGGTTTATGTTGAGTGCGATGCGCCACTGTAGGGTTGCCGGCGAATACCTTGTTTGCGCAAAAAGGAGATTCCTTCCATAAAGCATCCCAGATCCCGAAAATAGAAAATTAAATGTAGCAGAAATGGTCTGAGTTTTTTGGCCCGCATACAGCCCCCCATACCACTCCACATACAATCCCACATACCACATGGTTGCTTCATGGCTTCATGGTCCTCCTTTTTGAAGGCAGTCAACTTGATAGCCCTTTTGATTCCGCTTATGCAATAGATGAGCCTCTTTCAAAGCCGCATGGCGTTGAAGCTTGCCTTTCTTCGCCCGCAATGCATAAGGTCAGAGAGCCCATTTATTTTTGCAAGAAAAAGCGGGAATGGAAGATCGGGCTCGAGCACC
>JAKJFY010000151.1:789-1466 GCA_022704665.1 Spirochaetota bacterium
GTCAAAGAGTATAGCGGTATCGAGAGTCGGACGCATGCGAACATGGTGAGCGGTATGGCAACCAATCACATGACCGCGCCTTGCAAGGTCCTTGATTTCATTCAAACCCATTGCAATACGGTTTGAAACCAGGGAGTGCTGGGTTTTCTCTTTGCGAGCCTCTTTTCTGCGCAGAGAAATATCATGCAATGCACAGAAGTCTTGCTGAAATTCTTGTTCCAAGTCAAGAAGTGCACTTGGGACAAAAAACCATCCGCGCATACCGCGACTTCGTATTGTTCGATAAGACCGTCATCGAAGCTGATGATAAGGCCTGGTCTGTGTCGTGCGCGGTCTTGCCAATTCGAAATTGTCGTATTTGCGCTATAATGGCCATTATTTTCAAGCATTCCAAAGCTCTGGCAGGATCCCTGGGCTAAGAACTGCGTGAAGCCTTCTGCATCGAGCGGGACATAGTGCTTTGCAAAGTAATCGAGCTGGCGCGAAAAGCTGGACATCGAAGACCGAGGTACAGCGTGATATGCGACAGCCCGCAGGGTACTGCCCAATATCGCGCTTTCCATTGAAACGGAACTTTCGATTACAGATGAAGCCCTATCCCCAGCCATATTTCGGTATCGCTCCAATCCAGAGCCTTAGTATCCAGGAAGTTACTTACATTATACCCCAAAGAGAGC
>JAKJFY010000152.1:0-1465 GCA_022704665.1 Spirochaetota bacterium
GCTGAGGACTTGGCATGCGGAGCTGAGATAGAAATTTATGAAGGGGTAGAAGATGAATAAAAGAAAAATAGATGTAGATGAGCTATCGCTTGATGAGCTATCGCTTGATGAGCTATCGCTTGGAGCAGAGCAATTCGCCTTTGATCTTGCTGATGGGTTTTGTGTAGACCTTCTGGCCGCTCTACGAGTATGTGGTAGATGCGATGGTAAATGGCGACGCCTGCGAGAATTCTAAAGGCGTTAAAATCAGCCGAAAACTTTAACATTTTTAACATTTCCAAAATGGCTATTTTTCGGGTTAAATCATACTCTAGGACAGCATACGCTTAAGCGGGTATTTCACAAGCGTAGCTAAAGCTAGAGTATTTGGCTTACAAAAGTGGGACGATGGCTATTGGCGAATGAAAGCTACTGATAAAACATAGCTACAGAGGCATATCGCCATCTTGCACGTGCCTCTTGTAGAAGGTAGCTTGAAGGGAATGATCCACCTTAAAACCATCAACAAATGGTCTTGACAAAGGGGCGCAGCTCGCTGGTTAAGCGAACGTTAGACAGACGCGCTTCCGAGCGTGCAAAATAGAACATTATCCTTATATGAGTTATAATAGATATTAGGATTGTCGAGCATTCTTGACAAATTGCTTCAATATGAATACAATTGAAGCAAGAGGTGTTTGTATGGCAAAGACTATTACAGTACGGCTTGACGAAACGACTTACGATATATTCAAAAAAGCAGCTGAAGGCCAAAAGAGAACCATATCCAATTATCTTGAGTATGCAGCTTTAAACTTCACAGTAAATGAATCTATTGTTGATGATGAAGAAATGAAAGAAATACTGACCTTTGAGAAAGATCTTAAGAAAGGCTTAAAAGACATCTCCGAAGGAAGGTATAAAGTAATTGCCTAAATATAAAATTGCCGAGACTGAGACTTTTGAGAAAAAGATCAATACTCTAAAGTACAAGTTTTTATATAAGAAGATAAAAGAATACATTTATCCTATATTAAGAGAGAATCCATATTTTGGACCCAATATCAAGAAACTAAAGGGTGAATATAGAGAATTGTATCGGTATAAGATTGGAGAGTATCGGCTATTTTATAAAGTATCAGAAGAAACGGTTATAATATTTATAATTGATATAGAGAATAGAAAAGACGCTTATAAATAAAATTGTCTATCAACCGCTTGAACCAGACTCGCCTGTTGTCACAAAACTTGCTTCCAGGCTTCGCCTAGCAAGTTTTGCGCCAGTGGCGGCTTCGCTGGTTAAGCGCTGCAAGCGGTAAGATGATTTTAATGTCACGCGGTAAGGAGTTTTTAACGTATGACGGTAAGATGTTTTTAATGTCTCACGGTAAGATGATTTTTATGTCACGCGGTAAGATGTTTTTTATCTCGGACGGTAAGCAGTTTTTTACATGAATAAAGGTGGTCTCCAGCCTAGAATGGAAAG
>JAKJFY010000153.1:0-1464 GCA_022704665.1 Spirochaetota bacterium
CTTCGACTAAGGGATTCTGGATTACCAGGAGGCAGTTTTCAACTGCCCCTGATTTTTCCAGGGAATTCCCGCTGATAAAACCAGGGAAATCTTCTTGATATTTTCAGGGATTTTTAGCTTATAATAAACACTTATTAGCGAAGCAGAGAGAAAGCAGAGCACTTATGGCCAGTTTCTTAGAGAACTTCTCGATAAAGAGATCGAGGCACGAAACCATAAAAGGCATCATAGGAATATGACAGCTGCCCATTTTCCTCCAAATCCAAAACCCCTTGAGGCCTTCGAGCTAGATGAGCTCGAGGCTGGCATCACGAAAAATCAAATAGATGCACTTAAGGAACTCACCTGGATTGCAGCAAACCAGAACCTCTTTTTCATGGGTCCTCCAGGACTTGGCAAGACCATGCTCGCGGTCGGCCTTGGGCTTAAAGCTATCGATGCAGGTTACTCGGTGTGTTATGAACGCATGGTGAACCTTGTAGACATCCTCGACAATGCTCCTTACCAAAAAATCCCTAAGTATAGACTTGCAAAACTAAAGAAAAGCCAAGTAATCATCATAGATGAGATTGGCTATACACCTATCACGAGGGAAGAAGCAAACAGATTCTTCAGCTTCATCTCGGAGCTTTATGAAAGATCCTCCCTAATCTTTACTACCAACAAGAGGATCGATGAATGGGCTGAGGTAATGGGAGATCCTGTGCTCACTGCTGCATTACTCGATCGCATACTCGAAAACGCTCTCTGCTTCTCGTTGAGAGGCGAATCATATAGGCTCAAAGATAAAACTATAAGAAAGGAGGAGAAAGAACCTGTCAAGGAATAAAAATCTGCTTACCGAAGCACATAAAAAACTGCTTACCGAGGCATGTAAAATATTCCTTACCGAAGCACATAAAAAATACCTTACCGTACCACATAAAAAACATCTTACCGAAGCATGTAAAAATTACCTTGACATTAGCACCGTGACAGACTGCCGAGTCTGGTTAATGCAATTGTCCTGCCGCTAGTCTGTTTTCTCTTCTATATTAGAATATTCCATTTCTATTTCATCATGTATTGGAATCCCATAATTTCCTACTAACGGGATAGTATGTTTTAATTTTCTCGCTTTATCTATTCCATTCTTATTTATTTTATTTATTCTGAATTTTCTTCTTTGATAAAATCTTATTGCATCTAGATTGTCATTAGTTGTGATAAGCCAAATTCTTCTCCAATTCATATTTTTCATTCTACTAATCATTTCTTTAATTAATATTGTTCCTACTCCTTTATTCTTCTCAAATGCTTCCAATAGAACTATTTCACATTCATTATTTCCTTCTTCATATAAACATATTCCTATATTCTTCTGATTTTCAGATAAAATTATTCCAGCTAGTTGTTCTATATAATGCATTCGCCCATTTGTAATGATAAAATTACCACCCCATTGTCTTTCCATATACTCTACTA
>JAKJFY010000154.1:0-1037 GCA_022704665.1 Spirochaetota bacterium
GTTCATAAGGCTCCTTTAAGAGAGGAGGTCGATATTCACGCCGTCCCAGACAAATCCGAGAACTATACTTTACTTCGTATTTGGTACAAGGATATTCTCTGTGATGAATATAGAGTTCTGTCTTCGGATTTAGTGCACTTTTAAGTTTTAAACAGTGCACTTTTAAATTTTAACTAACAGCCTATTTCCGAAGAAATCATAATTTTTTCTATTTTCTGGTTTTCTAATAAAAGGCTTGCCATGAAGAGCCCAAGGAATACTATGTGTATATATTGATGGATAAAAATTTTTAATATCAGTTTTTACTAAGTACTTGTATTTATATGCTTCTGCGACCAAATCACATTCAGCCATTTCTAAAAATTCATATATCATCCGGCCTGACCGCAACTTTCCTGTTTCCCCAATATTTTTTTCATCTAGCGATATAGGAAAACTATATGAGTATACTCTGTTGTGAGGATTAAATAATATATTTATAATTTGATCCCAATTCTCCGATATTTCATAAGCTATATCATTATGTATAGTAGGTTCAAGAATACCAAAAGTTCTGTCCGCTAAATTACTTTTAGGGAAATGTACTTCTATCAATTCTTGAGTAGGCACAGTATATTTTTTCGATTCATATGAATAATAACGTTTTCGGTTTGGTATTTTGCTTACAAAAAACACAGGTGGTAGGACATAATTTTCTGGATAATAGCCTTCCGTTAATAGCCATTTATAAATTTCGTTATGATCTAAAGATTTAGCTAACCTTTTTGTTTTTAAAAAATGTTTTCTGGCTTGACTGCTAATCATATCTTTCCTCAAAAAAATAATATTGATATTTCTAACGTGCGCTTAACCAGCGAGCCTGAGATTGGCGCAAAACTTGCCAGGCAAAGCCTGGAAGCAAGTTTTGTGACAACAGGCGAGTCTGGTTCAAGCGGTTGTTAGATGATTCTTACCATTCATATGGCACTTTTTCCAAGAGAATCATAAGTTTGTGAGCATTATGAGAGTTCTCAATTTTCCAGAAAATATGCTCAATT
>JAKJFY010000154.1:1137-1391 GCA_022704665.1 Spirochaetota bacterium
TGATTGCTCCAAATGGCGTTGAACTTTGCAGATAGAAACTTGGATCGTTTGCAAAAGATTTTTCGTAAACCTCAAGAGAATACTGGGTTGGTAGTAATTTATCTTCCATAATGGATCTCCTTTACTGAAAATGTTATATCAAATAACTATTGTCGTCCCTAACAATTCCATTCTCAAAAATCTGCCGTGCTTTTTGACTCTTCTGCTTTTTTCTTCTGAGTTTCGTATTCTTTTGTCGAAGACAGATATTTAGC
>JAKJFY010000155.1:0-1339 GCA_022704665.1 Spirochaetota bacterium
TCGTAGATCGAATAGCGCCACAAGCGACTGTTAGTCTTTCTAGGTCGATCTTTTCTCCAAATGGGGATGGGATAAATGACACGCTGCCGATAGAGCAAGATTCAGTTCCAGGGGACAGATGGCAGGGGAGCATTGTCGATTTGGCAGGTAAGACTGTGTGTGTTTGGACTTGGGAAAATGTGGTACGGTCTTTTGAATGGGATGGCCGGGATAGAGCTGGGAATGTGGCTGTCGATGGGAAATACAGATATCAGCTTGTATCAAAAGATGCTGCTGGTAATGCATTCAGCTATATAAGTCCTGTTTTTGAAATAGAGACTGAGAAGAAGGCCGTGCGTCTGACTGTCAGTGATCGTGCTTTCAGTCCCAATGGCGATAGTGTTAAAGATGTGCAGATAATAAAGGCAGAAATTGTCTCGCCCGAAAAAGTGAAAGAGTATGTGCTACAGATTGTCGCTCAGGATGGGCCAGCAGCATTGAGTGCCGTAAGGACATGGAGGGGTGGAACGCCAAATAGTGTCTATGAGTGGAAAGGGGAGACGGATGCTCAAATACAAGCACCTGATGGGCACTATGCTGCATCTATGAAAGTTGTGTATCGCAATGGTGATGAAGCTGAAAGTGCTACTGGGACTTTCTTGCTAGATAGGCAATATCCGCGTATAGAAGTCCAGGTGCAAGGAAGTATATTTTCTCCAGATGGAGATGGCAGAAGCGACACCATTTTCATAGCCCAGAAATCATTGCCAGGAGACGACTGGAAAGGAATGATAAAGGATAGCAAGGGCAATGTAGTGCGCAGTTGGAACTGGCAAAATGAAGCCAAAGACCTGGTATGGGATGGGGGTGATGCTAGTGGATCTACGGTTCCTAATGGCATCTATGTTTATACGGTGGAATCGGAGGATGTAGCGGGTAATAGAACCGTGGTAGGGCCATTTCAGATTCAAGTCGAGACTGGAAGGCGTACAATACAGCTTCGTCTTAGTGATAATGCGATCAGTCCCAATGGTGATGGAATAAAAGACGAACTTGTCATAAATGTCGATGCGGATGCTCGAGATCGCATCAAGCAGTACAACCTCACAGTGCGTTCCAAAGAAGGTGCAATTATGAGGAGCTGGACAGGTGGTGCTGATCTTTCTCGAGAGTATCGCTGGAATGGAACCAATGATGCAGGAACTGCGGTGCCAGATGGAGACTACAGTGTTAGTCTTGAGGTTTTGTACTTGAATGATGCATTTGTCAAGGCTGGGCCTATAGCTGTCCTCGTAGATCGAATAGCGCCACAAGCGACTGTTAGTCTTTCTAGGTCGATCTTTTCTCCAAATGGGGATGG
>JAKJFY010000156.1:0-269 GCA_022704665.1 Spirochaetota bacterium
TCTCTGTGCTAAATATCATGACTGTCTGGAATGATTATCTTGGCCCGCTTGTCTTCTTGAACTCACGAGACAAATATACACTTCCTCTTGGCCTTGCCGCATTTAAGGGCATGCACGAAATGCAGGTTATTCCGATTATGGCTATAACCGCGATTATGATAATACCACCTATCATCGCATTTGCATTTGCACAGAAGCACATAATAGAAGGCATGTGTTCATGCTCTATCCTTTCAGTGCTCCACTCATGCCTTCTATTATGTGCTTTT
>JAKJFY010000156.1:279-991 GCA_022704665.1 Spirochaetota bacterium
TAGAAGGCATGAGTGGAGCACTGAAAGGATAGAGCATGAACACATCATATGGTGCAGAATGCGACTGGCAGAATCACAAGCTTCTCCATATAGATCGGCTACCTGGACGATCATACATAAAACGATGGAAAGATGTGCAAGGAGCCTTACGAGACGATGAATCAGAACAACTGGGGTTTCGGAACTTGAATGGATCATGGAAATTCCTTTTTCTTGAGGCTCCTGAGCTTTCTCCTTTTGGATTCGAAAAGCCTGATTTCGATGACGGCGCTTGGGAAGATATCGAGGTGCCATCGCATTGGCAGCTAAAAGGTCATGGAAGGCCACATTATACAGACCTATATTATCCATTTCCCGTGAGGCCGCCTTTTGTCCCGAGAGCAAATCCAACCGGAATATATCGGCGTCAGTTTTTTTTGGATGATCTGTCGCGTCGTCAGATTTTGAGATTTCATGGTGTGGATTCTGCATTCCATGTTTGGATAAATGGAAAGCTGGCAGGGTTTTCTAAAGGTTCGCGCCTGTTGTCGGAATTCGATATCACTTCTTTGGTTAGAGTTGGCAAAAACGTAATTGTGGTAAGAGTATATCAGTGGTCTGATGGAAGCTATCTGGAAGATCAGGATATGTGGTGGCTCTCAGGAATATTCAGAGATGTCGAGATATACGAAGTCCCACTTGTTTCGTTGTTCGATGTGTCACATGAGGTATC
>JAKJFY010000156.1:1069-1311 GCA_022704665.1 Spirochaetota bacterium
CCGAAGAAGTTCGAGAAATCGAATGTGTCATATCAATTTATGATGAGAATGATTTCTGCATAAATAAGAAGAGAATTGATACAGAAGTTGGAGCTTTCAGCACATCCAAGGAAGAGATATCAATCGAGGTTAAAGATCCCAAAAAATGGTCTGCTGAAATACCTAATCTATACACGCTCGCAATCGAGCTATCCAGCAAAGATTCTATTCTGGAAGTTGCGAGCCTCCGAATAGGATTTCGC
>JAKJFY010000157.1:0-1306 GCA_022704665.1 Spirochaetota bacterium
TTATGCAGCGATACATTGCTCATTCTGAGCAAGACACATGACCTTCATGGGGCGATAATACACGGAGATCAAGGTTCTGGTTACATCAGTTGGGAGTATCGCGACACCATCGTGCAGCTTGGGGCCGTCCAAAGCTGCACGAAAACAGATCGATGTTGGGAAAACGCAAACATGGAATCGTTCAACGGTGTCCTCAAGACGGAATGCCTGTACAACCGGTTTGGAAAGAGCCGATTCAACAGCAGGAGAGTTCGCAAGACCGACGTTCTTGATGCAGTGGTGAATTTCATCCCTTACTACAACGAGATTCGGCTCAAAGAGGACCTTGGATGGCTCAGCCCTGTGGAATATCGGCAGGCTAACATCAAGGGAACCTTGCCCGTACCCATCGGTGATTGACAGATTGAAGAAAGGTGCTAGGATGTCAGCAGGTGCTGACGAAACAAGACTGTTACCCGGATTGGGAGCAGAGAGCAATTTTAGTGTCACCACAACTTGGTTCGCTTGGTCTTTAAAGTGTAACCTCCTAAGGGTGCATATCATACCGCGTGACATTAAAATCATCTTACCGCTTGCAATTTACCACCACAGGATTTATGGAAGGATTCAATCCCCACATTATAGGCCCAAGAGGCAGCTATCCAGATTCCCTTTTGTTCTGGTTCTCCGATCCTTTGACCAAAAACGAAAAGACTCGTAGGCTGGCCTCGCTTCTGCTATCCGCTTTCCCGGAGCTAGAGTACAAGACGAAGTGATGATTCGACAGGCTTAAGAATTCCAGCAGCGCGCAACAAAGAAGCAATGAAAATAGGCAATGAAAACGAAATTAAAGCAACCACCAAGTCTGCGTCATGATGTTTCATCGCAGATAAAAATGCAGAATTGACGGCCCCGCCCCAGTTCGTGATTTTTGCTCCAAATACATTGATCCTAATGGGTTCGTGCTGGTGAAAGATCGTGATCTTGGACATTCTTTTGGCCAAAGCTATATCCATGCAAAGAAAACTCCTGATATCAAGCGGAAAAGAGCTTTCTCTCAACAATTTCACATATAATATGTCCAATTAGAATATGTGCTTCTTGAATTCTCGCAGCATCTTGAGAAGGAATATTTATTAGATAATCACATAAGCTAACCATCTTTCCTCCAGTTTTCCCCGTAAAACCTACCGATATCATGCCTACTTCTTTTGCGGCATAAATTGCCTTTATGATGTTCGATGAATTGCCTGAAGTAGAAATTCCAATAAGAATATCGCTTGGTCTTCCCTTTGCTTTGACAAGCCTTGCATATACTTCATCAAAA
>JAKJFY010000158.1:0-1287 GCA_022704665.1 Spirochaetota bacterium
CAAGTTTGTACCGCCGATTTTATGTCGAGCAATAAAATCTACGAGAATAGATGATAAGTTTGATATCAAACATGCAAATAGCCATGAATTTATTGTCGAACTAAATATCATCAAAGGCATACTATTACCCACTCCCGCCCTTGGCAGCACACTCGCAATGACTGTTCGCTCGTCTGTTGCTCGGCATATATTTCTCCATCCCATTAGCCATCGAGGGCTTTTTGCTTCAAGCCAAGCTCCTACCGCTGCTAGCAAGTCCGAGCTATCGGCAAGAGCAGCCAGTTGCCGAGGAATTCCAGGCTCGAGAAGTACTTTGCGCAGCTCAACTATATCTCTGGTACGCCAAGCTTTTATAACCGCTTTTGGCGCATCCGCAATGCGAGCAAGAACCTCGCGCTCCTCTACCCAATAACGAGGCTGAATGCTGAGCCGCGGATCGCTCTTCTCTTCATCAGTTAGGTCTCGGCAACGTGGTTCTTCGCCAATAGCTACATTCGACATGCTATAGGTTGCCCAGCGATGATCGAATTGATGTATGAGTTTTGCCTCATAGAGCGGCATTAACCCAGGCGCAGCGCTTATATGAAAGAGGCCAGAATCATTTGCCATATGAAACATGGTTAAAAAACGAATACCCCACGGATTGCCCCGATCTGCGTTGTCTGCGCGTTTACTTTTTCTATCATCGATCAAAACTGGAACTCTCTGATATATGCTGCGCGCTATTTCTGCATCTTTCTGGGAGCGGAATACTGGACATGTGTAAGTATTGGGATTGAGGAGTTCGAAGTCTTCTGGGCTTAAATTAAAATGGCGCCGTTCATCGCCAAGCTGCTCTACACTGGTCAGAAAAAACGCAAAATCCGCTATAAGAGCTGCTCCCATCGTGAGGAGGCAAAATTTTATTCTGCTATCGATATCAGGAAAAATGCGCAATCTATTCTCGAAATCGTACAAGGACACTAATAGCCCTTTTCGGGAAATTGCTCCAAAGAAGTCTTTGGTCGAATCATCGGTTGCGATGCCAGAAGGTACAATGAGACCTGAGCGTCCATTCTTTGGCTCACGCAGATTTAGGAATAATTCCGCAAATAGCGCATAGAGATTCACATCGCCCACGCCAGAAAGCGGATAGCGGCCACCCGAATCGGCGCTAGTGTGGACGAATAGGCTTGATGCTTCGGCATTTCTTCTCGCTGAAATGAATTCATTATATAGTGCCTTGTCAGCATCGTCGCCATGCTGCAAATTCTCGATCATGTGAGTGCGCTCTGCAGCATTTCGTGC
>JAKJFY010000015.1:0-36121 GCA_022704665.1 Spirochaetota bacterium
TACCTCCGTACATTCTCTTTATCGCCCTCCTCCCTACATTTTGCTTCAACTTCTTATACAAGGTTCGTAGCAGTAAACAAATCTTGTCAGTTTTGATGGTGAAGCTCAAAGACTGCTTGTACTATTGCATCGCAGAGATCTGAAATATCGCTCTCTTCCACGCTGGAGAATGCGACGCGAAGATAGCTGTCCATAAGAGACACGGTTCCTATCCCCTTCTCATTTAAGAGCTTCTTCCTAAGAGCTTCAGCAGAGAAGCCATCGCAGCGGAAACTCATAAAATAGCCGGAATTGAATGGTATTGGAGTAAAATCATCTGGCAGCGTCATCTCGGCCAATTTCTTCTTCATAGCCTTATAACGGCCCTTCAAAATATCCTTATACCTTGCTTTTTGCGCTTCATAACCCTGATATTTAAGAGCCTTTAGAAGAAGATTCTGCGAAAGACTACTTGAACTTGAGACGCTTGAACGTATTATTCCTAGAAGCTTTTTCGCAAGAGCTTCGTAATGTTCATCGCCAAAACCTGCGGCACCAAAGGTCACAAAGCCAATGCGGAATCCCCATACATAATCTTCTTTTGTTGGTCCATCGGCCTTTATGGCGAGTATATTCGGGTGAAGGTCAGCCAATCTCGCAAACATGGATTCACAGAGAAGGTTGTCTTCATATTGCAGCCCGAAATATGCATCGTCGGTAATCACAAGGATATCTGTTCCCTGCTGTGCGATCTCTAAAAGCCCAGCTGTAATGCGATCTGCCTCATCGAGGGTCAAGGAATAGCCAGTAGGATTATTTGGAAAATTAAGGATAATTATCGCCTTGCCCCGACGCTGCCCTGCCTGCCGCACACCTTCGAGCAAGCCCTCGATATTGTAGCCTTTTCCAGCAAATAGTGGATAGGTGATGCCTGCTGCACTTTTTCTTTCTTCTACAATGAGCCTATAGTTTGGCCAGTGCAGGTCAGGCAGAATTACTGTATCTCCAGGCTCGACAAACATATCGCAGATATAGGATACCGCTGCTGTAAGCCCAGGAACAACTGCAGGAAGGGATATCTTTTTACCATTGAGCGAAGGATTCTTTCTATAGAGCGATTCTTTCCAGGTCTTACGAAGCTCCGCGATCCCGCCTGTGGATGCATAAGCAACTGCTTCTGTTGGAGTCAAACCAGGCAATTCGGCGCGCAAAGCATCGAGCATCATCGGCTGCCCATGCTCATAAGCCATGCCAATCGTAGCATTGAATCTATAAGCTTTTTCTCCTGCCTCGGCACTCTGGGTGATGATTCCTCTAGGGAAATACATACGCCTTCCCATCTCGGAAAACAGCCTCTCAGCTACAGTTCCCGCAAGGACAGCATTCAATTCCTCTGCCAGCTGATTCATATTGACCTCTCGAGCTTGAATTATCGATTTGAAAACCTGTTTTTGATTTTAACACTATTCTCTGCATACTGCAATGTGAATTATATAAGACACAATTAATATATATATTAATATATCCTTATATATCAATTAGGAATTATTGTCACAGTCGATGATAACTTTCCGGTTTTAGTTTAGACTAAAACCGGAAAATTTAAACCGACCTTGACAATTATATTTCCTATGGAGCCAAAGGTACTCTATATGCTGCTTTAATGATGACATTTTTAAAGAGGAAAGGGATCATGAAAAAGACTATACGTCTTATCGACACTTTCTCTGCGTTATCTCCTGATATATTGATTGTGGCTCTTCCCTTTGCCTCAATTTTCTAGGACAATAGGCAAGAGTAGGCTATGCTACAACAGAAGATTCCTTGCATTCCTCTTGCCTCATTTCAGGATCGCGAAACAGAAAAACACAAGGCTAGATACGCATCGCTTGTATCTAGGTTACCTCCTCTGGAAAGCAGCTGTCCCCAAGAGTTGCATTATTTTTCTTCCCCTGGCCGCACAGAGTTAGGCGGCAACCATACCGACCATAACAATGGCTGTGTTCTTGCAGCTTCAATAGATCTCGACATGCTCGCCCTAGCCCGTCCACGCAACGATTACCTAGTTACTCTTGTATCTGAGGGCTATTCTCCAATAAATATCGACTTGAGGGATACCGCACTCAGGATAGAGGAAAAAGGCTCTTCAGCCTCGATCATACGCGGCCTTGCAGCTTGGCTGACTCACCAAGGCATGCAAATTGGGCATGGTTTTGATATTGCAATGGACTCTAGAGTACCAGCGGGCTCGGGTCTATCGAGCTCTGCAGCCTTTGAGCTTTTGATTGCGGCGATATTCGACGACATGGGCGAGTATGGAATGAGCCCAGTCGATTGGGCTATTGCAGGACAATGGGCAGAAAATGAATACTTCGGAAAGCCTTGCGGCCTTATGGATCAAATTGCATGCGCGGAAGGTGGCATTGTATTCATAGATTTCGCTGAACCTGGAAAGCCAAAGATCGAAAAACTGACATACGATTTTGCATCTAATGGCCTTGTATTGGCCATTGTCAATACAGGCTCGAATCATGAGGATCTTACAAGAGAATATTCTGATATTCCCAAAGAAATGAAATGCGTTGCATCCCTTTTTGGAAGATCTTCTATGCGAGGAATTGAAAAGCAGGATCTCTTAGCTAAACTTCTGGACATTCGTATACAATGCGGGGATAGAGCTTTATTGCGCGCCTGGCACTTTGTACATGAAAACTCTCGTCCTGCACAAATGGTGGAAGCCCTTAACAGAAACGATATATCTGCCTATCTGTCAATTGTAAATGAATCCGGAAGATCAAGTTGGCATTACCTTCAGAATATACACGCTGGCAACCCGCACCAGCAGAGTCTTTCTATCGCTCTTATGCTGAGCGAGGATCTATTGAGCCCAGAAGCCGCGTGGCGCGTGCATGGTGGTGGCTTTGCAGGCACAATTCAGGCTTATGTTCCGGAATCAAAATTCCTTGAATTTGCCGAGCGCATGGAGACTGTCTTTGGAGAGGGCAGCGTACAACACATTAATATCCGGCCATTTGGTGTATGTAAGGTTCTTATGCATTGAAAAGATATAAATACTCACAAGGAGGGCTATGATGAGCGAGAAAAAAGGATTCAAACCTTATTTGGGCATAACTTTTCTTATCGGATTCGGCTTTTTCACCATGGGCCTTATGGATCCGCTGTATGATACCTATGTGCCGATATTCCTCAGCAGATACCTAAGCAAAATGAGCCTTGTCGGGTTTTTCATGACGCTCGACAATATCCTAGCTATCTTTCTAATACCGCTTGTGAGCGCTTGGTCCGATCATACATATACGAAGCTTGGGCGCCGGATGCCCTACATTCTCGTCCTTTTGCCCATTACTGCTTTCCTTTTTGGTGCCATACCCTATGTTACGGAATTATCTCTAGCAGCTTTGCTTGTTACATTGATTCTTCTCAATATAACAAAGCAGTCTGTGCGCGGACCAGTTGTTGCGCTTATGCCAGATACGATACCAGCGGATTACCGCTCCGAAGCTAATGGTGTTATCAACACAATGGGCGGTATTGCAAGCATTGTAGGAACGATCGGCCTTGCTAGACTAATGGATCTCGATACCACCCTTCCTATCCTTGGCCCTACCAAGGATAGGCTCCCCTTCCCTCTTGGCGGCTTGTTCGTCATTCTCGCCGTGATCCTTCTTCTCATATTCATTCGTGAGAAGCAGCCAGATCCTTCAGAAACGCAAGAACAAAAAGTACCCATTCTCGAGAGTTTTCGAAATGTCGCCGCACAGAAGGATAAGAGCGCACTCTATATTCTAATCGCAATATTTCTATGGTTTCTAGGATATCAAGGTGTCTTGCCATTCATCGGGAAGTACTCGGTGGATGTACTCAAGACTTCCAGTGGCACTGCAGCTCTTGCAGCGGGAATGGTGGGTATAGCTTATGCTATATTTGCTATCCCTTCGGGCTATGTCGCACACCGCTTTGGTAGAAAAAAGACCATTCGTGCATGCTTGCTGGTAATATCGATGCTCACGCTTTTGCTTTTTGTTCACAAATGGATTACTGCTGGTTTACCAAACTCCTTGAGATTGATCTCGTTCTGGGCGATCATGTTTGTTTTCGGGATTTTCTGGGTATCGATAATAACAAATTCTTTCCCCATGCTATGGCAGATGGCAGAATGGGGCACCATAGGCATCTATACAGGCCTTTATTATACCGCAAGCCAAGCTGCTGCCATTCTAGGCCCCGTATTGACTGGCATTATAATCGATGTTTTCGGATATCAGGGAATATTCCTCTTCTGCACAGTCTGTATGCTCTGTGCTCGGACGATTATGGGTAAAGTGACAAAAGGTGAACCTTCGGAAATTCAGAATGCAGCAAAGAAGTGATTGAAAAGCTCTGTCATTTTTTCGATAATAAGAATAAGAGGTACGGTATGAAATCGATGGATAAACCTAAGACGGCCGAGAAGAAAAAACCCCAGAAAACACTTAAGGAAAAGCGCGCAGAGAAACGCGCGAAAAAAGAATCTAAAGAGACCGAATAATTGGCCCTAAAAAAGCCGCCTCTATTTGAGGCGGCTTTTCATTTTCGATTGATTATCCTAAAAAACAGTAATCAATAGAGCATCCTTTAAGATAACGAAGCTTCGGCTTTCGATCTAAGCCTCAGGCCTCCTGTTCGTTCCATTTTACAGGAAGAATACTCTTCTCTGTCTCCTTATCGAAGTAGATTGCTTTTGCCATTACTGGAGCAAACATGATAGTATCGCCGTGTTTGTAGAGGTGGTGAGGTGGAATGCGCGACACCATGCCCTGGGTAGGCGTGGTAGCCTGAAGGTGAATCTCCGAACCAAGTGGCTCGACTACGGTGACCTTTGCATTGAACTTTTGGCCACGATGTGCAGCATCGGCCACAGGAAGGTCTTCTGGTCGGATACCAAAGTAGACACTCTTGCCGATATACGGCTTAAGAAGCTCAGCATGCTTTTCATCAGGAGCGAGCTTGAAGGAGCCTTCATCGATCATAACCTGACCACCCTCTTCAACAACATCGACACTCATGAAGTTCATTGGAGGAGAGCCTATGAAGCCAGCAACAAACTTGTTGATCGGATTATTGTAGAGGTACAAGGGGGAGCCAATCTGCTGGATAATTCCATCCTTCATGACGACGATCTTGTCGCCCATCGTCATAGCCTCTACCTGGTCATGAGTTACATAGATCATCGTAGACTGTAGACGGTCGTGTAACTCAATGAGCTCGGCGCGCATCTGGACGCGCAATTTTGCATCAAGGTTCGAAAGAGGTTCGTCAAAAAGAAAGACCTTGGGCTTGCGCACAATGGCACGACCCACTGCCACTCGCTGACGCTGTCCGCCCGAGAGCTGCTTGGGCTTGCGGTCGAGCAACTTTTCAATATCTAGGATTCGCGCTGCTTCTTTTACACGAGTTTCGATCTCTTCCTTCGGTAATTTGCGAATCTTAAGACCGAAGGCCATATTGTCGTAGACAGTCATGTGGGGATAGAGAGCGTAGTTTTGAAACACCATCGCGATGTCCCTATCCTTGGGTGGAACATCATTGACTAGCTTGCTATCGATGTATATCTCACCCTCGGTGATATCCTCGAGCCCTGCGATCATTCGGAGCGTTGTTGTCTTCCCACAGCCCGACGGACCTACGAAGACCACGAACTCCTTGTCATTGATGGTGATGTTGGCATCCGAGACTGCTCTCACATTGCCTTCGTACACCTTTCCAATACTTTTGAGTTCAACCTTTGCCATAGATCCTCCTTTCAAGAGGTGTATGTTATGGGGATAGTTTACGATGATTTATAAAAGGCGTCAACCGAGGCTTGTCGTGTACTCCATCTTGATTATTCATGCATAAATCTTTCGCAGAGCTTTGAAGATATTCAGATCATTTCCTCATTGCATCGCGCAGGTCGCGGTAGCCAATTAGAACGATTCCCTCGCTCTCTATAATTCTTTTCATAGTATCGCTATGCATGGTTTTATAATTCCAGACTCTGCTCTCCCAGTCGGGTGTTATGGCTCTCAGCTCAGCGCTTTCGGTTGAGGCGTGCAGCACAAAGTGCGTGATACCCTCGGTAAGGGAACCAAAAAGGCGCTTAACGGTCTCGGTCTGGTCGCAAGGCTCATCTAGGGGCATTGCTAAAACACCGTCCAGCAAAGGCATGCCTCTTTCTCCGAGTTCTCTAATATATCCAGCAAGGCGGTTTCTGGTTTCGTAATCTGCAACAATGGACTCGAAACCAGCGATATCTGGCTTTGGAAGCATGGCAGGTATCCTATGTTCAATGGCTTGGGATATATAGGCATCAATTAGCTTTTCGTGTGCTACCGAAAACATATGGGTGTCGATGTGTGTAGGATCGATACCCGCAGCATATACCATGGCCACTTGAGCTGTTATTTCTCTCATTGCAGCTTCGGGCTTGGCCTTAGATTGAACCTCTTCGCTGGTCCGTGGAAAGTACCCTTCGGCATCGAGAAGGCCAGAATTTGGATCGCGAGTCGATACTGGTCCCCAGCGGTAACCTTCCCACTCGCTTGTCAGAGTCGCATGAATGCCAACGTCGACATAAGGCCGCGCCGCGCAGCGGCGCGCCACCTCGGGGAACCAAGGGCAAGGCGCCATCAGCGCTCCGGATGTCACAGTGCCAAAATCGTAGAGCTCAAAAAAGGCTTCTATCGATGAAAGACACATCCCAACATCATCTACATGGATTATTACCGCTCTGTCCGAAGCCGAAAGTCCAATCTTCTTCATAAAAGGATTAAGAGACATTCTACATTCCTTTCGCCTGCACCGCCTCAATGCTGGCGGCAAAACAGCATGGCAAAATATAAGCAAATCATGCTTGCAGATTTCTAGAATAATACCATGAATACCCGGCAATACCAAATGCTGTTGCAACATTGAGCGAAGCCTTCGTTCCTACCAGAGGAATTCCAACGAATCCTGCACTGCAGTATTGCAGAGCTTTATTGGAGACTCCAAGCTCTTCAGAGCCAACGACCATCAGCCCTGGAAATGGAAAAGAGAACTTATCAAGAGGAATACCGCCAACCTCAAGAGCAAAAACTCCCTTAGCACAATCTAGCTCAGACAGTTCAGCTCTGCGCCATTGCATGCGCTCTATGGTTCCCATAGAACTTCGGATTGCCCTTGGATGCATAGGATCCGCACATTCTGGCGAAAGAATTATTTCTTCGAAACCAAGAGCCTCAGCAGTGCGAAAGATGCTTCCTATATTGAAAGGCGAACGTAGGTCTTCTAAGAATACCCGCATGCCGGCTCTCTTTATGGCATAGCCACTCGAAGGTCTGGATGCAGCTATGAAATCCCAATCAGCAACACTCTGGCCAGATATGACTATGAGTCGATGCCGAAATCTATTCTCAGCTTGTAAAAATCCATAGTAATCAAGACCATCGCTAAAACCGGACGAAAATGCGAGAAAATCGCTGGCAGCCTTGACGCATTCCAATGGTGTCTCTTTTGAATCGGCAAGAATCTGAGCTATTTGCCTCAAAAAAGCAATGTCTTCGCAAGAAATAAAAAGAGGATCGGTCTTCCGCCACTCTCTTTCTAGCCGCTCGAGTAAGAGCACGGCTTTTCGCAATCTTGCACGTCCATGAAGATTCTCAAAGTGAGAGATGTCCATCATGATTCATTTCCCCTGCCATCCATGGAAGGCGTAGGCTTTTGGCCATGCACAAGTACACAAAACTCGCCTTTGGCTGGTTTTGCTAAAAACCGCAGAGCAAGCTCTTTGGCCCTCCCTTCTATTATCTCCTCATGTATTTTTGTGAGCTCTCTGCCTATACACAGCCTTCTTTCTGGATCTATTGAAGCTATATCTGCAAGCAGCTTCCCGATCCGAAAAGGCGATTCATAGAGAATAAAGGGTTCTTCACGGTCAAGAAGCTCCTTTAGTCTTGTCCGTCTCTTGCCTGCTTTTGGTGAAAGAAAACCATCGAACAGAAATGTCCTTCCCTGTAGTCCAGATGCGCTAATAAGGCAAGCAAAAGCGCTTGGCCCGGGAATAGGTACGACCTTGTATCCTGCTGCTCGCGCCATTTGCACCAGCAACGCTCCTGGATCTGAGAGCCCAGGAGTTCCTGCATCTGAACAATAGGCCACCTCTTTGCCCTCGCTTAGGAGGCTTATAATTCTTTTGGCTCCTTGCTCTTCATTATACGAATGGCATGAGATTAACGGCTTATGAATATCATAGTGCGAAAGCAGCTTTAATGTGTGCCGAGTGTCCTCGCAGGCAATAATGTCTACAGAATTGAGCGTTTCGAGCGCCCTCAGACTTATGTCTCCGAGATTGCCAATGGGTGTCGCAATCATGAAAAGTGTGCTCACAGAGACAATAGTGTACGATTACAAGCCATTATGTCTAGGCTGATCCTAGATAACTATAATGCGACAAAGCTTTCACCGAACTCTAAATAAAGCGCATCTATCCATAAGCCTCAATAATAACTATCATTACGGACAATGAAAACTGCAAATCCACGAAAGATCTCATTTCTAATCCTATTCCTCGTATTATTGCTCCTGGTTGGAAGACTCTTCTATCCTTTTCTAACCGTAATACTATGGAGTGGCTTATTATATGTCTTTCTCGAACCAGTTCATAAAAGGCTCAAAGGGCCTGAAGGCGCAAAAGGCCGAAAAACCATGCGCGCCCGATTGAGTGCTTTGTTCTTGTCAATTTTGGGCGTTATCATCATTCTTATTCCTCTTGCATTTCTCGCATTCGAAACGATACAACAACTTGCAGATTTGCTCAAATCGACCCTTCGCTTTGTAGAGGACAATATCGATAAGTTGAGAATAGATCCTCAGAGTCAAATAGGCTCAGCGATTCAGTCTCTACTTGGTGATTTATATGATGCTAGCACTTTTGATCCTATGAGAGAGCTGCAGTCGCTTCTTGCATCCGGAGCAAATCAACTTCTAAAAATATCTACTTCGATCATAAAGAATATCTCCAAATTCATAGTCACGATTTGTTTCATGATATTCACCCTGTATTATCTCTTGATGGATGCAAGTTCCTTAGGAGACACATTCGTTTCTATGATGCCCATAGCTCCTCAGTATACTCGGCTTTTTATGCGCAAGCTCCGCGAAACAGGCCGTCAACTTGTTATCGGGTACTTTCTGGTTTCGCTTTTTCAAGGTTTTATGATGTTCATCTTGAGCATTATCTTCGGTTTCAAGAATAGTCTTGTTCTGGCAGTATTGACAGCCATTTCATCTTTTGTCCCACTCCTTGGCACCACTGTAGTATGGGGTCCAATGGGGATTTATCTTGCGGTGAATGGTCAGATTATAAAGGGAATTATTTTTGTCGCCTGCGCCAGCGTTATTGTAGCGACACTCGATAATTTTATTCGGCCAATTGTGCTGGGTGAACAGGTAAAAATACATCCTCTTTTGCTTTTTTTCTCCATAACAGGTGGCTTGGCTGTCTTTGGATTCAACGGGCTCATCCTTGGCCCTATTATCCTCATACTTTTTATCGCTGCTGGCGATCTCTATAGAGCATTGAATGAGGAGAGCGAATTATCTGATAATAAAAGCGAGAGCGAATCCTAGGGGCTATTTCTAAGGGCGCTTGTTCTCAAGTGCAATTGTCATTAAGAGCTATTACTCTTAAGGTCGCTTTGAGATTTAACGGTGATCAGTAGCGATATTCAGATATGAATATCAAGTACGACTCTCAAGGGCAGCGACAAGCTCATCACGAAACCGTATATCTATAGGCGTATTCCCCGAAGTGCGCCCTAGCCCACATTCAGGCCTCATCTTGCCATGAAAATCTGAGCCAGCGGTGACGAACATTTCTCGCTGGCGAGCCATGCGCTCGAGAATAGCACATTGGCCGTATTTAGCCGTAGGATGGTAGGCTTCTATTCCTTCTATGCCCATTTCTTTCCATTGGTCAAAGAGCTCCCCAAGCATCACTTTTGAAACAAAGAGCGAATAAGGATGAGCGATGACCGCAACTCCACCTGCTTCACGGATCACCGAAATCGCCTCTTCGAGCGGCAGACAGGCCTTCTTGATATAGAAAGGCTTTCCTTTGCCTAGATAGCGGTCAAAAGCATCCTGACGGCTGTGAGCGCAATGCGCCTCGACAAGGAGATCTGCAAGGTGCGGCCTACCTAGATAGGAAGTTCTAAAAAGGGCTTCGATTCGGGAAAAGTCAAGAGGGAGTTTTGCTTCCATAATGCGCTCGATAATTGCTAAATTGCGCTCCTGCCGAGCGCGGCCGAGTCTTTCTACGGCTTCTACAAGCGATGGCGCTGCCTCGTCGATTCCATAACCGAGAAGATGAAACTCACCGGGCTCAAAATCGATCTCGATCTCGATGCCGGGGATGAACTCGAGCTTCGCAAGGGCAGCAGCCGCGCGCGCTTCCTCTAGGCCTTGAGTAGTGTCGTGGTCGGTGAGAGCGAGGGTGGATAGACCGAGCGCGCGGGCTTTTTCGACAAGTGCGGCAGGCGTAAGCTCGCCATCGGAGGCGTTGGAGTGAGTGTGGAGGTCAGCGGTCGGCATGGTTCCAGTCCAGTTTCCCCTGCGATCCATAACAGAAGATTGGAATCGAATAGGCCCGATTCTGAAAAGTTTCCATTTTTTTGCAGATAGTCTTTTCTTTTTGGATTTTATTCAATAGAGAAGATAATTGCCTAGCAAAGGTCACTATTACCTCATCGGATACAGGCCCAACCCATGATTCGACTGGAGCCCTTGCCACAGTATAGAGCTGAATTACCTTTAGCTGTCCGCCATCATCGAGAATTTTGTTAATAGTAGCAGCATAGGCCTGGCAATCGAAATAAACATTAGCTGTTCGATTGTCATATATCACCATAGTCTGCAGAGTCAGAGGAGCACTGTGTGAAAATTCCGTAATGCCATGCACAATCTCAGAGAATGGAAAGCGCGAGCGCGAAAGCTGTGTATGAAACTCTTCAGTCCCACCATCGAGCTTTGCCCAGATTTCGAAAGGATAGTTTTTGTAAAAACGGGTGAGAAGCTCTCTAATATCAGCACGCAGAAAACCGGTAGAATTAGTGATAAGGACAAGGGATGGTATCGAGTGTCGGCCAAAATGCCCTGCGCAATCCTTTTCATTGGCTCTGGTCTCAATCGCTTCGCAGGCAGCGTACAAAGCTTCTTCCAAGAAGGGCGAGAGCGTAGGTTCGCCATTTCCAGAGATCGAAATATCTTTAAGCTCCAAAGTCTTGGAGAGCTCTGGCCATTCTTCATCGAAGAAGCTCTGGATGGCACGGCTTACATCGCCAGCTTTTAGTTTAGCCCCGGGATTGGAAAAGGGCAGAACCTCACAATAGGGGCAATCGTAGCTGCAGACCTTGCGCTCAGGAAAAAGATTGATGCCTAATGAAAGCCCTCCAGCTCGTCGCGAAATAACCGGATAGATGATTGCAGACTCTCCTCTGCCCCTCGGATGGGATTCGGGGCCTAGAAGATAGCCACCGTTATCATGGTAAAGATTGCTCATATCCGCACTGCGACCAATTTTCTTTTTCGCCATAGTATCGAATTATAATAATGTTTAGATCAAGCTTTGGCGAGAGCCAATGATTCTATATGCTGAAATTCTGTATATCAGATTGGCTAGCTTATGCTTACCATGCTTCCATCTTGGCAGGATTATTGGCATAATATCGCATAACATCGTTCGGCTCCTAAAGAGGTCATAATGCCAGAGCTAGAAAAGTACGATCATGGTCCTACAAAAATCGAGAGGAATAATGTCATTGAGCGCTTGGAGCACGGTTTTGCGCAAAATCTGCTTGATATCGATATTTACGAAAAGCGAATGGAGATTGCCGTCAATACCGCATCGAAAAGAGAGCTTTTATCTCTCATCGAAGATCTTCCAGCAATAACCGAGACCAATAAGCAATCCTCATTCCTAGATGGAATATTGCTCAATCTCGGAGAAATCAAGGACTATGACTTCACCCTAGCTTTTATGTCCGGTGCAACTAGGAAGGGCCTATGGTATCCACCCAAAAGGATGAAAGTCGTCGCAATAATGGGCGGCGTCGACCTGGATTATTCTCAAGCCCAGATTCCTCCAGGGGTTTCTACCATAGATGTATTTGCCTTGATGGGAGGAGTAGATATCTTCGTTCCAGAGGGCGTTAATGTAGAGGTCACGGGCATTCCTATTATGGGGGGCATAGATAATCGCGCTACCTTATATGCGAAGCCTGGAGCGCCAACCATCAAAGTAAATGTGATCACTGTTATGGGGGGTCTGGACATCAAAGTGAAGAAGCCTAAGAAATAGGCCTGTAGCAGGCTTCTAAACAGATTTGCAGCATGGCTTTCTTGTCGATTAGCTTTCTTTAGCATGATTTCTATTCAATGACATCGTCTCCCTCTTGACTCTTTTGAAAGAAACTGCAATATTAGCATAATATGAAAGGGATATCTGTTGGGAAAGCCCTTAATCTTCATCATCATCATGGCTTTGGCAAATGGAGCCGTGGCGAGGTGTGGGCATAAACCCAGCAGCTTAATACGAAACCGAAGCCGGCTCCAGGGGGCCGGCTTTTTCATTGACTTTAATCTTGCTAAAGCCGGCTCCCAATAGGGCCGGCTTCTTTTTTCCTCAAGTGGTAAAAGATTACGAGGCAAAGGAGAAGAAAATGGCAGAAAACGCAAATGAAAAGGTCGAATTGAGGCTCGGTCTTCCTAAAGGGAGGATGCAGGCAAAGGTAATTGAGCTTTTCAACGATGCAGGAATACCTGTATCTATCGATGAACGAGAATATCGTCCACGAATCGGAAATGGAAAAGCCCTAGTCTTTGGATCTCGAGAGATGGTATACGAAGCAAAGCTCCTAAAACCCCAAAACATTGTGGAGATGCTTCAGTCTGGAAGCCGAGATATGGGTTTTGCAGGCGCAGATTGGGTGCGCGAACTTGGAGCTGATTTGATCGAGCTTCTTGATACCGGTCTCGATCCAGTCAAGATCGTCGCCGCGGCACCGGAAAAAGTGGCAAAAGCCTTTCACGCTTTTGAAGGAAATTTAGATAAAATGATAGCTGTATGCGAACGAACGCCTATTGTTGCTTCGGAGTATGAGGCACTTGCGATGGCTTGGATCGACAAAAACTTACCCGGTGCAGAATTTGTTCATTCTTATGGGGCAACAGAGGTTTTTCCTTCGGAAGATGCTGATATCATAATCGACAACTATGCAACAGGTTCCACTCTGAGGGCCAACAGGCTCGAAATACTAGATACTCTAATGATGAGTTCGACTAGATTCTATGCCTCGAAAGCCGCAATGGCGGATGCAGCCAAGCGCGAAGCGGCGGAAGCGCTTGTTCTTCTCTTCCGTTCCGTGCTCGAAGCGAGGCGTCGTGTGATGCTTGAAGTCAATATATCGGCTGAACTTCTCGATGAGCTTGTAGCTATTCTGCCCTGTCTACGAGCGCCCACCGTATCCCCTCTGGGAAGAGGGGATGCCTTTGCTGTTAAAGTTGCGGCTCCTCGCGATACGCTTGCAAGCCTTATCCCAGAGATAAAGCGCCGCGGAGGCACCGATATAGTGGTAACTCAGATATCGCAGCTTGTGCCATAAGCCAAAAGGAGAAAAAAATGCTTAGACTAGATGCCAATGAAGGCCGATGCCTTCTTTCAGAAGAAGACCTCAGAGAAATCTTGAGCCCTGAAATAGCTCGGCGCTACCCTATGAGGGAGCTCTTGGAAATACCCTTAGCCGAAAGACTCGGGCTGCCTTCATCCTGCGTACTTGCAACCGCTGGAGCGGATGATGCGATCGATAGAGCAATAAGGAGCCTTGCAGGGCCAGGAGGCCTTGTCATGAGTACGAGTCCTGGTTTTGTCGAATTCTTAGAAGCCGCCCAGCGATCATCCGCTCGTTTCGAGGAAATAAAAAAGGATCCATTTGGACCTTTTCCGATCGACGATATATGCAGTTGCGTCAGGGCTCTAACTCCAAGGCTGCTTATTCTGTCGAGCCCCGATAATCCTTCCGGAGATGTACTGTCTACTCTGGATGTGACACAAATCGCCACGGTCTGTCAGGAGTTAGGCACTATCTTTGTCTTCGATGTCACCTATCAGGATTTCTCGATACATGGAGCAACGCCTATCCAAGCACTAGCCAACCCAAATATGCTTGTTACCGGTAGCTTTTCGAAATCCAAAGGCCTTGCGGGTTTTCGAATTGGGTATGTTGCGGCAAATCCCGAATTTGCGCAGTTGATCTCGAGACTTTCGGAAGCTGGCCCTCCTTACTCGCTTTCGAGCTCGGCGATCGAAGCAGGCAGAAAGGCGCTTTCCCTTGATCAAAGGGTCACTCAGGGCTTTATCGATGAAGTTCGGCGGGAAGTGCAGGTTCTGAAAGCGCTTTGCAAAGAACTTGGCTTTCTGGTATCACAGAGTGAAGCGAACTTCATTCTCTTGAAAAGCGAGAATCCTGCTGATCTATCCGATAAACTGCGCAAACGAGGAATTCTTGTACGTACCTGGCCAAGAAAGCCAGGATATGAAGAGCTGCTAAGAATCACTGTTCCAGGAGAAGTGGGAGAATTTAAGGAGTTGTGCACTGCTTTCGAAGAAACAATGAGAGAACAATGAGAGAACAATGAAAATATCTACAGAAAAAGCAAGGCTAAGAACAAGGAGCGTCTATGAGCGATCGACCAATAGCGACCATAAGAAGAACAACAGCTGAGACAGATGTCGGCGTGAGTTTACAATTATCACCAGGACCTATCGATATCAAAACAGGCATAGGTTTTTTTGACCATATGCTTACTCAGCTTGCATTCCATGCTGGCTGGAGCCTAAAAGTTTCATGCAAAGGAGATCTAGATATCGATGACCATCACACAGTAGAAGATGTAGGCATTGTCCTTGGCATGGCTTTCTCCAAAATCGTCCCTTCCGCGAAAGGCCTTACGCGCTTTGGCTATTCCTATGCCCCAATGGACGAGGCTCTTGCACGTGCAGTTCTGGATATTTCCGGCAGAAGCTACTGTGTGTTCTCCGGAGACTTCTCCACACCATCTATAGGCTTGCTTTCGACATGCAATATTGGGCACTTTTTTCAAAGCTTTGCAGCGAATGCACGATGTACGCTTCACCTCGACATTCTTCGCGGAGAAAACGACCACCACAAGGCTGAAGCGCTTTTTAAGGCAGTCGCGCTTGCATTCAGAGCTGCGCTCGCGCCAAGTGCAGCTTCAGCAAGCACAAAGGGGGAAACATGCATAGATTCGGAGCCCGCATAAGCATGAGAGAAATGACAAAAGTCGTCATTATTGAGACAGGGGTAGCAAATCTTGCCTCAGTAAAAGCATTTGCAGTGCGGCTAGGCCTCGAACCCATAGTGAGCGATAAGATAGTCGATGTGCTCGAGGCTCCAGCTGTCATCCTTCCTGGAGTAGGAGCTTTTGGACCAGCGATGGAGAGGCTATCTCTCCTGAGTCTCGATGAGGCCCTTCGCAGGCGCGTGGAGCAAGGGCTTCCAACAGCGGGTATATGTCTCGGTATGCAGCTCTTTTTCGAAGAGAGCGAAGAATCGCCTGGAATTCAGGGGCTTGGAATTTTCAGGGGCAATGTAAAAAGACTAGCGGGAAGCCTCCCTTTGCCTCAGCTTGGATGGAATAGGATTGAACCTGAAAGCGCTGCAGGCCTTATCGAATCTGGATGGGTCTATTTTGCGAATAGCTACAGGGTGGGAGAAGTCGAGCCCGCAAGCAAGGCACTACTAAAAGGGCCTACAGATTCCTTCATGACGCAAACAGCTTTTGATCAGGTGGCCGTCGCGACTGCCTTCTATGGAGAACCATTCATCGCCGCGCTGGAAGCCTCGCAAGATGGGAAACCCATATTGCTTCTTTGCCAGTTTCATCCAGAGCTTTCCGGGCCCTATGGCACAAAGCTTTTTTCGCGATGGCTCGATCAAAACAGGATTCGGAGAAATGTATGAGCGGACTTGCAGTGAGAATAATTCCATGCCTCGACTTTAAGGATGGACGCGTCGTCAAAGGAACGCAGTTTCAAAACCTTGTCGATTCAGGAGACCCAGTTGAACGAGCCATCAACTATGAAAAGCAGGATGCTGACGAGCTCACCTTTCTCGATATCAGCGCTACGTTGGAGGGCAGAAAGACTATGGCGCAGGAAGTGGCGCGCATACGGCAGGCGCTCTCGATTCCCATCACGGTGGGGGGCGGCATCGGAAGCATCGAGGATGCGGGCCGCTTACTTGAAGCAGGAGCAGACCGGGTCTCTGTGAACAGTGCAGCGGTGCGCAATCCTATGATTATCGATGAACTTGCTTCGCGCTTTGGTGTCCAATGCGTGGTGGTGGCCATAGATGCAGTGCAGAATGTTACCATGCCTTCGGGATATGAAGTGAAGATCGATGCAGGTTCTCGCAAAACAGGCCTCGATGCAATCGCCTGGGCTCAGGAGGCCACTGGGCGCGGCGCTGGCGAGGTTCTTCTCACTTCAATAGATCGAGATGGCACAAGTCTTGGCTATGACGACAAGCTCATAGGACTTGTCGCACACGCTGTGCTTGTGCCAGTGATCGCTTCGGGTGGAGCTTCGAAGCCAGAGCATTTTCTGGAGGGATATTTAAGCGGCGCGTCCGCCCTCTTAGCTGCCGGGATTTTCCATCGCGGCGAAGTTTCAATTCGAGAGATAAAAGAATTCTTGAAAGCACATAAGGTGGAGGTAAGATTATGATTGTACCCAGTATCGATATCATGAATGGCCGGGCAGTCCAGCTGAGGGGAGGAAAGCAGCCGCCACTCGATGCGGGAAATCCCTTGGAACTCGCTGAACGCTATTCAAGAATTGGGGAATTCGCAGTAGTGGACCTCGACGCTGCAAAAGGAATTGGCACTAACCGAGAACTCATTCTATCTCTATGCAGAAGCTATCGAGTGCGTGTAGGAGGAGGCATTCGCACGATTGATCTTGCTTTGGATTACCTCAATGCAGGAGCCCGCTCGATCATGATAGGAACTTCGGCCACACCTGATTTTCTCTATTGCTTGCCGCGGGAACGACTAATCGCAGCCCTCGATAACAAGCAAGGTACTATAATGGTCGAAGGATGGTCGAAGCCAAAGGAAGGTTCCATCGAGCAATCGATCAGAGCCCTAGCACCCTATGTATCAGGCTTCCTCATCACCTTCATCGAAGCTGAAGGCGACCAGTGCGGCATCGATATCGAAAGAGCAAGAAAGCTGATCGCTCTCTCGCCCGATAGAAAATTCACATTTGCTGGAGGTGCCGCTGGAGGCGAACGAGGTGTTGCAGATATTGCGGCCTTGGATAGACTGGGTGCTGATCTCCAAGTTGGCACTTCGCTTGTGTTGGGCGATCTATCTCTTGCGGAGGCCTTTGCTGCGCCCCTTATTACCGATAGAGCTGATGGACTATGGCCTACGCTTGTCTGCGATGAATCTGGAAAGGCGCTTGGGCTTGTTCATTCGAGCAAGGAGAGTCTAAAACTCGCCTTGAATAGCGGTAAAGGAGCGTATCATTCTCGCTCGAGAGGCCTTTGGGTCAAGGGGGAATCGTCTGGAAACGACCAAACTCTTATCCGCGCAGAGCTCGATTGCGATCGCGATACAATCCGCTTTACAGTCCGACAGAATGGAGAAGGCTTTTGCCATCTTGGCAGGAGGACTTGCTTTGACAACGGTTATGGCCTGGAAAAACTCGATCGTACTATCAAGAAACGCATGAAAGAAGCACCTCCTGGCTCCTATACACGAAGGCTATTTGCCGATGAAGCTCTGCTGGCATCCAAGCTTCGCGAAGAAGTACAAGAGCTTGCACAATCTAAATCTGTACAAGAGGCAATATCTGAAGCTGCCGATGTACTCTATTTCACACTGGTAAAAACAATCAGCATGGGTGGCAGTCTGTCGGATATCGAGGAGGAACTCGAGCGCCGCTCCTTGCGCGTAACGCGGCGCGGGGGAGATGCAAAGCCCGAATTCGAAGGTCCAGAAGGAAAAAGCGAATGGAAAAGCATCCACTAAGAAGAATTACTATAGATGAGATCCCAGAACCTTCATCGAGGCTTTTCGATCCAGAAATCGATGCGGTTGCAAGGCGGGCTATCGATGCTATTCGGACTGGCAAAGAAGAAGAGCTTAGGCGATGGGCGGAAAGACTCGACGGGCTTTCGCCCGGAGCGCCTCTTGTTATCTCTCGCAATGAGATGGAGGCTGCCTATGATGCGCTTCCTCAGGAAACCGCCGAGCTCTTAGGGCGCGCCAAAGGCCGCGTAGCGGCCTTTGCGGCCGCCCAGCGCGCCTGCCTTGCGCCTCTGGATATGCCGATGCATATAGAACCAATAGAGCTAAGAAATGAGCAGATAAGGCCAATAGAGCCCAAGAGGCCGATAGGGCCAGATGAGCTCAATAAGCCTGCACCTTTAAATATCGTAGCAACAAAAATGTCAATGAGAAAAATCGCAAGTGGAATCGAAAAAGGCGCGCTGGGCGGCCGCCACGGGCACGAGATCGTGCCCGTGGCGCGCGTAGGTTGCTATGTTCCAGGTGGTGCCTTCCCTCTTCCCTCCAGCGCAATTATGACCGTTGTCCCCGCAAAAGTAGCAGGCGTCGAAGAAGTCTGGTGTGCTGGCCCCAATCCCAGCAGAGAGACCTTAGCTGCCTCATGGCTTGCAGGCGCTGAGGGATTCCTGCAAGTAGGAGGAGCTCATGCTATTGCGGCCTTGGCTTTCGGCATCTGTATCCCAAGGTGCGATGTCATCGTAGGGCCTGGTGGAAAATATGTTACAGCAGCGAAACGCCAACTTTTTGGCATTGTAGGCACTGAAGCACCAGCCGGTCCCTCAGAACTACTTATCATTGCCGATAAAAGTGCAAAAGCCGACATTATTGCTGCTGATCTTCTTGCACAGGCAGAGCACTCTCCCGATGCACTGCCCGCAGCCATTGTGACAGAAGAAGCTCTAGCTCTCGAAATCCAAAAATCCCTTACGACTAGGCTCGAAGAGCTCCCTGAACCTAATCGAAGTATAGCCAATAGAGCCCTTTCGAATGGCTTTCTCTGTGTAGAGCATGATCTTCTGCGAGTTGTCGATGGAGCAAATCGCTGCGCGCCAGAACACCTTGAGATTGCAACCTCGAATCCTTCAGCCATTATGAGACTAATAAAAAACGCGGGTGCTATCTTCCTTGGCACAGGATCGGCAGAAGTATTCGGAGACTATGGCGCAGGGCCCAATCACACTCTTCCTACTGGAGGAGCATCTAGATTTGCCGCTGGCCTCTCAGTCCTTTACTTTTTGCGAGCTAGGACATGGCTTGCAATAGAGAATCCAGAGCTCCTCGTTGAGGATACTATTGCTTTTGCTCGCCTAGAAGGCCTCGAGGCGCACGCACAAGCTGCACTCGCGCGTGCGCCCAAATAAAAAATAAAAGTCCTAAGTGCTAATGCTTAGAACCCGTATATGCTCGAGTATTTTTCTCGTAGATATTTCTCAAAGCACACGGGATCCAGAGCTGATCCAGTGACTTTTTCGACTAGTTCGCCTGGCATATAGCGTGATCCATGACAATGAACATTTGTTCGAAGCCATGTAAGCACAGAGAGAATATCACCGCCCGCTATGCAAGCTTCGATGTCAGATACTTCTTCCTTGAGCTTAGCCCAGAACTGTGCAGCATAGAGATTTCCAAGCGCATAGCTCGGGAAATATCCAAAATATCCTATAGACCAATGGACATCCTGAAGACAGCCTACTCGATCATTTGGCACCTCTAACCCTAACAGTTTCTTGTACTTCTCTCCCCATGCTCCAGGCATATCAGCAACACCCAGATTCCCTTCTAATAGCGCCGATTCTAGTTCAAAACGTGCAATTATATGCAGCCCATATGTAACTTCATCTGCTTCGGTTCTAATAAGCGAAGGACTCACTCTATTTACTGATTTTATAAAGCTTTCGAAGTCAAGATCCTTGCCAGCATCACCCAAAAGGGCACTCAAGGCTAAAAAATTCCTCTCCCAGAATGCCCTGGATCGGCCTACGATATTCTCCCACAATCTAGACTGTGACTCATGCACCGCCATCGATACAGCCCCAGCTAGTTTTGTTCCTCTAAACTCTGGATTGGGATCGATTCCCATATCGTAGAGAGCATGACCCGATTCATGGATCGTGCTAAAGAGGCTTGAAGGAAAATAATCTTCAACATAGCGCGTTGTAATGCGTATGTCGTCAGCGCCAAGGCTTGTTGTGAAAGGATGAGCAGAAACATCCAGCCTTCCGCGATCCATCTCATAATGCAGAACCTTCATGAAATACAAGCTTATTCGTTCTTGAGTTTCACAGCTTACATACCGCCCTACACACCTGTCTTCTATCTGCGGCCTAGCGCGAATCTTGTCGAGAATATCGACTAAGTAAGCCTTCATTGTAGAAAAAACAGCTGCAATCGATTCCTGCGTACTTCCTGGCTCATATAGGTCGAGGAGTACATCATAGGGCCTTGCATTCGGATTGAGATACCCTGCCAGTTCTTGCGAGAGGGCTACGATTTTTTCAAGGTGAGGCTCAAATGCCTTAAAATCGTTGTCTTTTTTTGCCTCAGCCCATTTTGCCTGTGCAATGCTAGTTGATTTCGCATATTCTGTTACAAAAGCCTCGGGTAACTTGGTTTCTATGTCATAATCGCGCCGCATCTTGCGAATATATGCTTTCTCATCTAAAGAAAGATCATGCTTCGCTTCTAGTGTCGCAAGTAGCTCACCTATTTCGGGATTTACTGCCTTTTGGTGGGCAAGCCCCTCTAGAAGCGCAAGCTGTGAGGCGCGTTCCTGAATCGCTTTAGAAGGCATGTAGGTCTCTTGATCCCATCCGAGGACTGCACTGATATGAGACATAAGCGTGTGTTCTCGATCAAGCTCTATAAGGCGAGCCGTTTCTTTTTGCATCGATTTCCTCCTTGTTTGCTTCTCACGATTCATATAGTAGCACTGGAATAAGACTCTTTGTATACTAAAATCCGTGTTTTTAAGGGAATTGACACAGGATATCCGCATTCTCAGAGGAACAGGGCCAGCAACGCTGCGTTCACTTGCGAATCTGGGTATTCATACGATTGCGGATCTTTTGCTCCACCTGCCGAGAGATTATGAAGACAGAACAAGAATCCTTCCTTTATCGCGCTTTTCTGAAGGCAAGGTCTATACTAAGGCCAAGGTCATTCGCCATGAATGGTTTGGCTTTGGGAAAATGCGCACGCTAAAGATCATCATAGCAGATGATTCTTCCGAGGCTGCCCTTCTCTGCTTCAATAGGCCTTTTCTCGAGCAGATGGCTCCCCTTGGCTCGACGATTCAAGTTTATGGCAAATTTCAGTTCAAATATGGCGAAATCCAGTCTTCTGCCTTTGAGCTAAAACCCCTCCAGGAAGACTTTGTTCCAGAACGGACTCTTTCGCCTATTTATCCCCTCACTGGAAGGCTGAATCAGACAACTATGAGAAGGATGACAGCTCTAGCACTTCAAAAATTTACACCTCATCTCGAGGATGAACTTCCAGATGCTCTGCGTAAATCATACTGCTTTCCATCCAAGTCTGAAGCTATTCGCTCAATTCATTTTCCTTCATCATGGGAATCAGTTAAGCTTGCGCATGATAGGCTTGCCTACGAAGAGCTTTTTTACTTTCAGCTTGGAATTGCCCTAAGAATTCGTTCTAGACAGACAAAAACTATTGATCGCATCGCCGTTCCTGGTGTACTTGCTAGACAGCTTCGCGAGCGTCTTCCGTACACGCTAACTGAGGATCAAGAATTAGTTCTCAAGGAAATCATAGGGGACATGCACAAGCCTTTTCCTATGGCCAGGCTTCTGCAGGGAGATGTCGGATCAGGAAAGACAATGGTTGCTCTGCTTGCGGCGCTCTATGCAGTTGAGCGAGGGGGGCAGGTAGCAATCATGGCCCCTACTGAACTCCTTGCCCGGCAACACGCAACTATTGCTGCCCATCTTGTAGAGCCCTTAGGTGTACGCCTTGCCTTTGTGACCGGCTCGATATCGAGTGCTGTTCGGCCTCAGCTATTAGAAGCTCTTCAAAGTGGAGACATAGATATAGCCATAGGTACGCATGCTCTTTTCTCCGATGATGTTTCTTTTAAAAACCTCGAACTAGTCATCATCGATGAGCAACAGCGCTTTGGAGTGCTCCAGAGGGTAGCCCTCTACAAGAAAGGTCATGTGCCAGATTTTTTAATGATGACCGCTACGCCTATACCAAGGAGTCTTGCTCTTACCTTTTTTGGCGACATGCAAGTATCTACGATTCAGCATCTACCGCCAGGCCGCAAACCAGTCATCACACATCTGGCGAGCGAAACCCGAAGAGATTCCGTATACGAGTTTACACGTAAAAAACTGCAAGAAGGCCAACAGGCCTATTTCGTATATCCAGTGATCAGTGAATCCGACAGACTCAGCCTTAGAGATGCGGAATCGATGGCAGAGCACCTATCCAAAAAGATCTTTCCCGAGTTTGAGGTTGGAATTCTGCATTCACGCTTGAGCGACGATTCTAAGATGGAAGTGATGTCGAGATTCTCTGCAGGCGAAATAGCCGTCCTGGTTGCCACCACTGTCGTTGAAGTTGGGGTCGATGTGCCTAACGCGACGGTTATGGTTGTCGAGCATGCTGAGCGTTTTGGACTGTCGGCTTTGCATCAGTTGAGGGGGCGTATAGGAAGAGGTGGTCTTCAGGGCTATTGTTTTTTTGTTTATTCAAAAGATATTACAGAAGAAGGGCGAATGAGGCTAAAAGCCCTCTACGAGACCAATGATGGCTTCGCTATTGCCGAAGAAGATTTAAAAATACGAGGACCGGGAAATATGTTCGGCTTGGAGCAATCAGGAGACCTCCAATTACGCATTGCGGATATGCGAACCGATTTTGACCTTCTCAAGAGAGCGAGACACGATGCTTTTCGAATCATCGAGAATGATCCAGGGCTTACCAGCCCCAATAATAGTGCAATTCGCCAAGTTCTAGATCGGGCAAATCCTTATTCTGAGAAGCAGAAATCTTAACGTTTGCGTTTAAGCGCTTCTGGTCCTCCACGTTGAAGCACAAGCTCGGAGCAACTCATATAATTGATAACTTTATCGCGCCTTGTGCCTGGACCAAGCATTTTGCGAACCTTGTTATATTTACGTCTTAAGTATTGAATCGAGGGTATGCTAGTACCGAAGTGAGCAGCTAGTTCCCAATCCCGATATAGATAGCGCCCATAAGCATCTTTGCGATTAAGCGATAAAAATTCGGCAAGATCTTCTCTGGTCCATACAATGGTTTTGCCATTTGAGTAATCGTGCTGAGCCATTCTTCTTTTTGTTCGCTCTGTTGCACCTGCCATTTTCCGCTTTTGCCAGTATTCGCTTCGATTGCGAGCATGCATAATGTCTTCTCTCTTAAAGCCCGTCTCCTGCATCCATAGCCGAGCTAGCTTCGCCTTCTCTGCGGGAGATAGCCGTGACTTGAGAGAATTCGCCACATATTCATCGGGTGTTGCAGATTCAAGAATCATGCGCTCAGCTTTTTTCATATTATGAAATTTAATAAAGAATTGCCAAAAGTCAAATATCCTAAGTTAGCTACAATAGGCGTCAGAGACCCTTAGATATATTATGGCTCCAACATCAGTTATCTTCTTGCGCATTTCATCGCCTTAGTCTCGCCGAAAGGCTATGGCATGCCAGCCTTTTTTCTGATCAGTATACGGAAGCTTAGAGAATCCTAGGGGTTTTTCGCGGATCACACGCTCACAATGTGTACTTGTCCCAGAAAATATTGCCACGCCACCTCGCTTTAGTGCTTTTTCTGTAAGCTGCCAGCATGCACTTGCCGTATTATACCTTGGAATATCCTCAAGGAAGAAAAGAGCTACATCAATGCTAGCCGGACTGAGCTCTTGCCCTGCTGAAACTTGTTTTTCTTTTTGTGCTGATAGAGTCTCTTGTGCCGATGATTTCTCGCTTATTGAAGGCGAAATAATAGGAAGCATTGGGTCGAGCATGGCAATGGCTTTCAGAGAACTCATCTTTTCTAGATTATGGATCGATGCGGTAAGTGCCAGTACATCATGCGATATCAGCACAATTTCCTCGGTTCCCAAGACTTTTTCCATCCACATAGGTGCGATACCTACGCCAGGCTCTACTATAAGTGCTCGACGCACGAGAAGACCTGCAAAGACTTTCTGAGCCAAAGAAAGAGCACATACAGTGACAAAAGAGGGCTCATTGAACTCAGGTAAGCCTAGAAAACCATCCCAATCGAGACTTGCTCTAGCAAGCTGTCTCTCTGTATGCGAACGCAAATAAGTAGAAATCCATCCATTCGATGAGGTTTTATCTACCTGGACTTCCCTTGGGCTTTGCGCAATTGCAACCATGTGATTTTTTGTGCTGATCGCTCTCAATAGACTGAGGCCCGCTTTGGCGCACCAAATACAAGCCATATCCGCCAAAGGCGCTACTATGACAAAGGCAAAAGTGCCTCCGGGCTGCAAAAGCTCGGTACATACAAAATAAAAATAATGCTCGAGTACATTTACTCCGGCCTTTGCTGGCAGATTTGATACGACCGCATCGTAAGGTCCACGCTTATCTGGCTCGCAAAGCAAACCTGGTTCTGCAATGAGGTAATCTGCTTTTCTCTCCTTTATTTTTATCTTTGCAAACCTTTTCTTATGGCATAGGGCATGCTGCTGCCCATCTAGGCCGAAAAGCCTTATGCCAAGACCATTCCGTTCTGCATTTCGCGCAGAAAACGCAACTGCCCTAAAATCGCGGTCACGCAAGACCACATTCATTTCGGGGCATGAGGCTGCTAGGCTTATGCCTATTACACCTATCCCACAGCCAGCGTCTAGAAGGCGATGAGCATGAATAATTCCAGGTTCATTGGCTATCTCTTTTAGAAGAAAGCGAGTCCCTTCATCGATATCAAAAGAAGAAAAAAGCGAGTGCGATAGCTCGAATTTGAGCCTAGCACCACGGTAGGCGAAATCTACTGTCCTATTGACTAGCGGATCGAGCTGACAGAAGGAATAGTCGGGCTTATTCGTTGACGCGCTCAACGTACTCGTTTGTCTCCGTATTGATAAGGATTTTCTCGCCCTGCTTGATAAAGAGGGGCACCCGAACTACAAGCCCTGTTTCGGTTTTTATGGGTTTTGTCGCCCCAGAGACGGTATCGCCGCGCACATAATTTTCGCTCTCTGCTACGCTAAAAACCATCTTATAGGGAATTTTGATGTCTATAGGCTCGCCTTCCCACATGACTATTGTGTAGGTCTCTCCTTCCTTTAGATAAGGAGCACGGTCTTCATGAGCGGCTATAGGTATCTCGAACTGCTCGAATGTCTCGTTGTTCATAAAATGGAAGGACTCACCATCGCTATATTGATATTGACAATCGACAAGATCCACTTGGGCATCTTCTACAGAGTCGGCGGTTTTGATTGTTTGAGTAACCACATATCCATTTTTAAGGTTCTTCGCACGCACACGAGCAAAAGCAGCGCCTTTCCCTGGATTGACAAACTCTCGCTCTACGACGATATGCGGCATGCCATTGATAATGAGACAAGTTCCGATCCCGATATCACCACCACGAATCATAATTTTTCCCTCGACACAAGAGCATTTAATCAACTTATACTAGCTTGGAATCTTGATCTATGTAAAGACTAAAGCACCTTACAGCTATTTACGTTATAGGACTATTCTAGCCTCTATCTTGATCTTCAGCATTTCTTAGAGGACTTTTTCTATTTATCTAAGCAAAAAAGAGGAAAAAGGGAAAATCAATACATCTTCTATCGATTTCTTGCCACACAAAACCATCATCAAGCGCTCAAAGCCAAGAGCAACTCCAGAACAATGTGGAAAGTCTTCAAAAATCGAGCTAAATGTCTCATCGACAAGATGAGGCACTAAAGATTCCCTCTTCTTTTTGCTCTGCGACTTCATGTATCTATCTACTGCCTCTGGATTATCCATTTCCGTAAAGCAATTCGCGATTTCAATGCCTTCTACATAGAGCTCCCATCGCTCTTTGTATCTGGTGCCAGGAATATCCGCCGCAAGACACTCGATGCCTGAAGGATAAAGGTCTAGGACAAGTGGCTTATCCATAGGAAGAGCGGGTTCGATCAGACTAAGAAAAAGGATGTTGAAGGCATCTTCCCACGCAGCATCCTGAGGTACTAATAGCCCATGCTGTCGGCAGGCTTCCCGCATGGCTTCTGTATCTCCAAGCGCATCTAAATCTGCATCAGCAAATTCAGCCCATGCTTCTTTCATGCTCATCACTCGAAAAGGTGGACGAGCTTGAGAAGGGGTTTCTGAGCTAGCTAAGGCTTCGAAAAGCTCTTCCGTAAGTCCGATGTTATCTCTGCTAGAAAGGCCCACGCCATAATATTCAAGCATTGTAAACTCAGGATTGTGAATGAGGGAAATCGATTCCGCATTTCGCCACGCTTTACAGATTTGAAAAACACTTCTCTTTGTATTGGCGATGACTCTTTTCATCCATATTTCTGGAGAAGGAATAAGATAGAGTGGTCTATGGCCATGAGTAGGATGAATGTACTCTGTAGCAAAGACCTCCATACAAGATTCTGGTATGAGATAAGGCGCAAGCGCTGGCGTGTCTAGCTCGAGATAATCCCTCGAAATGAAGAATTCGCGTACAATGCTCACCATGCGAGAGCGCATGGTTATTAAATCTATATTCATATAGGCTATTCTATCCTGCTCTTAACGCGACAAGATATAAGTATGGGGCAAGCTGATGCTTAGGATTCAATCTCTCATTGCTGCCTATAGCGGCTATTTTTCACCGCTGCCTATTGTGGGCTACCTCAATTAGAATTGACTGCCTGATTGAATTTTTCTTTATATTCTTCGATGACCTCGGCAAAATCAGCTTGTTCCTGACCGGAAAGGCTAGATTTAATGGTCTCTGCCACTGAATTAAGCGCCTCTGCACGCTTTCCTAGTTCTTCGATCTTTGCGCCTGCGCCTAGATTTCCACCATTGAGCTGCGAAACTGCGCTTGAATAGGCATTTATAAGATCGTCGTAGGCAGCCTTCCATGTGGTCACATCTTTGATCTCTTCAGGAGCTATGCTCGAGACATTCTTGCTAGTCTGATTGTCCTTGTCAGCCTTTTTGGGAGTACATGCAAAAAATGCAATAGATATGATTGCGAATATTGCAATAAATTTCTTCATATTACACTCTCCTGCATAATATTGCATAATTATATATTATTTAGCACAGTATGTCAATATTTGATGTATCTATTCCTCAATATATCAAGCTTTTTGGGCAATTATCGCTGCGTTTCTTCTAAGCGCCTTAGGCGAAATCCACTTTTGATCGAGAGCTGAGCCCCTAAACAAAGCTCGTATTTGTTCATCATTGAGATCTGCCAACAACCTAGCATCAAAAAAACCGCCTATTCGACCATGATTTACATGCGCTTCTTCATCGGGTTTGAAGTATGGGCAAGCTTCGAGACAAAGATCACATCCATAAAGCTGGTCAGTCCAGGAATTATTTATGAAATCCGGAAGATGACCCTCGATCGATGAATAGTTTTGGATACAGAGATACCGCTCGAAGCCAGGAATGTATGAAATACTCAAGGCCCTGCTTGGGCAAGCATCGATGCAAAGCCTGCAATCGCCACAGAAGGCAAAGAATGAAGGAGCTATGCCCCTAGAAGAATCCCCGTCCTCATGCTTTTCCATTTTTATATCGAAGGGTAGGAGCATTAGCCCAATCACAACCGCAGAAGACCAAATCGGCAAATTCGTTATGCATTCACTACAGCTGTTGCTTTTTATTAATTGTCCTTGAAAATCAAGCGCATTCAAGATATTCAAGCCATCTGTTTTTTTAGCTATAAGAAGGTTGTTTCGGCCAATCGTCCCAAGGCCAGCAGCGAGGGCGAGGGCTTTTTCGGGAAATCTCGAATTAACAAATCGCGGCCATCGGCGAGGCGGTTTCCCTTCAAGATCAAGCCTTCCTGCAAGCCCCTCTCGTGTAATTGCGGCAAAGGTTGCAACAGCACAATGGCCGAGACGATCCATAATCTCTCTGTACCAGTTGCCACGTGCAAACCTTGCTACTTTCGCTGCTGGCCGGCCATAGCTAGCAAGTGGCAGCGGCGGCAGGCCGCGCTCTGCGCGGCCTGCCGCCTCCTCAGGCTCGATATCAGGTGAATACCGAAGCGCTACCACCAACATCGCACCCACATCTGAAAGATGATAATGCTCCTTCAGTACCTTGACTGCACTACTCTCTGCCTGTAGTTGCTCTGTCTCCGCTGGCACTGCTCTCAAGGAATCTTGATTTAGCTGCTTCGCTTCACAGATTTCTAATTGTATCGCGCCTTGCGCTTCCACAACCTGCTCCCATGCAGTTTGTGAAAGCACTCCATAAGAAAAAAAACCTTGTTCCTTTGCATTCAAGAGAAGCCAATTTGCTGCTTGCCTATTAGCTTCCTCATCAAGCTCTGGGCGCTCCATTTTCTATATTTTCGCTTTATGGCAAAGGAAAGCGCGAAGTAAGAGCTAGAACCTCCTGCTTTATGCGCGCAATTACCTGAGCATCGCCTTTGGATTTCATTACTTCCATAATAAATGAAGCGATCTGTTCCATCTCTGAAGGTCCCATACCCCGAGTCGTAATAGCTGGCGTCCCAATGCGTATACCACTCGTCACAAATGCGCTTTTCTTATCAAAAGGAATTGAATTCTTATTTACCGTTATATTTGCTTCATCGAGCCACTTCTCCGCATCCCGACCGCTTATTCCAAGAGGAGTCAGATCGACAAGAATGAGATGATTGTCAGTGCCACCCGATACTATTCGAGCTCCTCCCAAGGTTAAAGCCTGTGCCATCACTTTTGCATTGTAAAGCACATGATCGATATACTCCACAAATCCAGGCTTCTGTGCCTCCTTAAACGCGACCGCCTTGGCAGCAATGACATGCATCAATGGCCCACCTTGAATTCCTGGCATAACCATGCTGTCGATGACCTCCGACCACTTGCGCAGCGCATCCCCTTTGGCGTTCATAATACCACGATCGTTTTCCCCATCTCTGCCTACTAGGATCATACCACCTCGTGGACCTCGCAAGGTCTTATGCGTTGTAGTTGTAACAAAATGAGCATTCGCGATTGGGCTAGGATGTCTGCCAGCAGCTACTATGCCAGCAATATGAGCCATATCGACCATAAGATAGGCTCCAACTTCATCTGCGATCTTCCGGAAGGCTTCAAAATCAATTATGCGCGAATAGGCACTAGCTCCAGCAATTATTAGTTTTGGCTTATGTTGGCGAGCAAGGAATGCTAGCTGATCGAAATCTATGAGCTCAGTATCGGGATTTACGCCATAGCTCACCACTTTGTAGAATTTGCCCGAGAATGAGACTGGTGCTCCATGCGACAGATGTCCACCATGAGCAAGGCTCATCCCCATGATTGTGTCGCCGGGGTTAAGGGCCGCAAATAGAACGGCCATGTTTGCCTGACTCCCCGAGTGCGGCTGCACATTAGCATGATCTGCACCAAACAGCTCCTTCGCTCTGTCACGGGCAAGATTCTCCGCAATATCAACAAATTCACAGCCGCCATAGTAGCGCTTCCCGGGGTACCCCTCAGCGTATTTGTTCGTAAGTACCGAACCGACAGCCTCCAAAACGGCTTTGGAGGTATAGTTTTCGCTTGCGATGAGCTCGATTTTTTCCCGCTGGCGGTTTGCCTCAGCCTCCATCGCAGCATGGAGTTCTGGGTCCATAGATTTAATATAGGACATATCTCCTCCTAAGGATTATTGTATCATGGTATATATTAGTATACTACAAAAAACGAATTGTCGTGTGTTCATCTTTTTGTAAGAATCATTGGATTGCGGTAGAAAGAAGAACAGGAGGATTCCAAGTCGAAGTATAACTTAATCCATGGGCTGCTTCATCATATTCGAAAAGGGACCAGGAAATCTTTGTTTTGCTCTGTGCTTCTGGTGGAACAGAAGGCAGAAGCTGATACCCCCTAGCCATTGCAATATGCCTATTATCGATTCCTTGGTAATAGCTGGATCTATCCGTAAAGATTGGACGAAAACCCGAAGGAATTATCCCTATTGCAAGGGCTGGGTCGAATGGTATCCATCCTATTCCAGTAAGATAATATTCTGACCAATAATGAGGAATTAGGCGCATATCTTCAGTCACGAGAAAGCCAGCTACTGGAATCGCTGGAATACCCAATGCTCTAAGAAGAGCACAGTTGATCAAGACAAGAGAACGCATACCACCAGCTTTGCTTTTAAGCGCAGTTATAGCATCATCCCCCAAGCTCTGTTTTTCCTCATTTACTCTTATATTCGAGAATGTCCACTGAGCAGCCAGCATAATTTGTCGAAAAGGATTCTTTTGCTTTTTTTGGATCGAAAGGGCTGCTGAGACTATCGCTGGATTAGCAGAAGGAACTAGAGCATCTGCAGAAAGATAAGAACTCAGAAAAACAGGGGGCTTCGCTCCAAGTGGTTGTAACGAACCTATGGCAATATCTGCTTTGATCTCGCATACATCGATGATTAATCGCCTCCGCAATTCTATTCTTCCCAACCTTGTATCAGCTGCACCAAATCTGAATTCCTGCCATACTGATGTTTCGGCTCTCAGATGATCGGACCCTGTCTCGATCGTCGTTATCGTCGACTGGTACTGGGTTGCTGGAGGTTTGGAGAGGATAAAGGATACTCGGCCATCGGGTAGAGATGCGGCAACATGGATTACGAGTGTATCTTCGAGCGTATAGGTTACCGAATCTCCTCTTAGCAATCTGCCAAGATTGCGCGAAATAGAAATAGGAAAGGCGTTCGAGAGACCATTTCTTGTTCGGACTAAGACATACCCATTTTCAACACCATCTGGCACATAAGCCGATATATAAGAGCTATTCCATTTATCTATGAGAAGGCTCATCGATTCGATTCTTATGAAATTGTCCGAATCTACCGCTTCAATCGTAGAAATAATAGGCACTTTAGAAAAAAACACTGCAGATTCATCCTCTGGCATACCGAAACAACTGCCTTTAAGCTCGATCAATTTCCCTATCTGAGCATTTGTCGAAGGCTTTATGCTTGTAATGCTTGGAGGCTGCTGCTGCACTATATTATATTCCGCCTTCGCAGGGACTTTCGAAGCAAGAGCTATCATAAGGGGATTCGATACCCCTAGCTCTGTTCTTGCTTGCACAGTAGCCGAATCATAATTGCTCGGCATCCGAAAGCTTATTAGAACAGGGCTCCAAAGAATTACAGCTTGTGAAGGCAGGGGAACATTATCCAAAAGCAGTTCACCTTCCTTCTTGCCCAGATTGCGTCCCACTATATTGACAAGATCACTAGGCATAGGAGTTACAGGATCGATTGCCAAAAGCCTGGGCTGTATCCTTCGATAGACAATTATCCCTGTCGCGACTAAAAGAATTAATATGCATAGCGTAATTATCCTACGCAGCTTCATGGGCTTACTTTGAATTCACAAGAATCTCGATCACAATGGGTGCACCCTGTTTGGAATCTCCACCCAAGGGATAGTAATAAAATACCGAATCAACTGGAATTCTCACTGTATGAACCGAGGTATTCAGCTGAATTGAGTTATCAGGGCTTCGCATATAAATGTGATTCTGGACAAGCATGGTAATATCTTTTTTTACGAGTTCGATAGGCATGAATACTATTATTGCGATGAGTCTGTCGTTCTCGATCTTAATACCTAGCGGAGAAGCGAGGCTTACTTCGCGAATCACTGCATCTTCCCAATTGGGAGAATTCGCTTTGTCGCTGGATTCACTTTGACCTGCTTTTGAGCCTTGAGATCCAAGCGAAGCTGACTGGATTGCTGCCACCATCCCAGGCGTTAAGGTGAATGCCGTTCGAATCTGAAATTGGAAAATAGGAATATTTGAAGATGATGAATCAGGTGTTCCAATTGATGAAGGAGTTGTTGGCATCGAAGGCATCTGAGCGAAAAGCCACGCAATATTCAGAATTGAAAATGCTGCAAGCGTGAGAGCTGAACGCTTCATTTTATCTCTCCCTGCACGGGGAAAGCCATGATTGTTGGTTTGCGCCCAGAGGGATTGTAGATCACATAAACAGGCGTTGAATTGACCAAAGGTAGGGAGGATATATTCCCTGGCGCTTGTATTGTTACGAACTGGTTTGGATCTGTCTGAGAAAGCAAGGAAACAATACTCTCTATGTTCGATGCCGATTCCTCTGGAAGCCTTGTGCTCAGAGCGAGCGCCTGGCCTGTAGTCCTATGCGCTCCAAAAATGCCAAAAGCCAGGCCAGCAAAAAATACCGTAATTAGAAGGGATGCGGCGAGGACGGGAAGCGGTACAGATATTCGCTTAGACATTAAATTCGAGAACAGCGGATATCTTTCAAATATAGCCTCCATGCGCAGAGAGCGTGAAGATTCGTCTGTAATGCTTTTCAACGAAGCCTGTATCCGTTTGGCTGCTTCCTCTCGCCGTGGAACATCGAAAACATCAGCGGCCTTTAAGGCTAGCCTTAGAGCACGATATTGAGCGACACGGTTTGCGCATCGCTCACATTGGCTCAAATGCATCTCGATCCGCTCCTTCCATGGTGATGGAACTTCATTGTCCACATAAGCGGTCAGCAGACTTTCATCGGGACACATAAGACCCTCCCTCATTCAATATCGAAAGAAGAGCTTCTCTGGCTCGGAAAGCTCTCACTTTGACATTTCCTTCGGTAATGCCGAGAACCTTGGCAATTTCTTTATAATTCATACCCTCATATTCTTTGAGAATCAGTACAATTCGCAGCTTTTCGGGAATTTTCATCAAGGCATCTCGCACTTCTTGGGCGCATTCTTTCATCAGAATTTCATGATCTGCAGATTGATCTGTGCCTGCATGTTGATTTTGCATGTCCCTCGAATCGAGAGCATCTGCAGAAATCTTTGCCTTGGTTGTTTCAGTGTTCCACCAGTGCTCGTAGGCCTTGAATTCTCTCACTTTTCGCCTTGACCAGTTTATAGCCCCATTTTTCACTACTCGAATGAGCCAGAATCGAGCATCCTCTTCTGAAGGGAATTGCATCTGCTTTTCGATCAACTTGCCAAAGGCATCTTGAACTATGTCTTCTGCAGATTCCCAATCATTTGTGATATGCACTGCAATTCGCAGAAGCAGGTCGACATTCTGCGCAAAGATGAGGTTGTAGTCTGATATTGGCCCATCATCCTTATTTTGGAACAATCTATCAATCCTTTTGTTACAGAAAGCCCATCGGAATCATTCGCGCAATCTCCACACTGTTCCCTCAGGTCTATCTTCAAGCTGAATGCCTTTGGCCATAAGCTCGCTGCGAATTGCATCAGCGGTTGCAAAATCTCGCACCCTTTTTGCCGCTGCTCTTCTCTCTATCTGACTTTTGATCCATTGAATGGTCTCTGGATCTACTGAAGCTTCTTTTCTCTGAGCCTTGGCAAGATCGAGACCCAGCACTTGATCTATATCCAAAATGAGCGCAAGAGCATCCTGAGCTGGGACATCATTATCCTTCAGTAAGCTCCACACCTGGGCCATTGCGCGCGGCATTGCTAGGTCATCGGCTAAAGCTTCGTCGAAGGCGGTGCGATATTGAAGGGCTTTTTCGCCCAGCTCCGATAGAGCTGCTGGCTTCGCAACCTTTTCTTTGAGGGCAAGAACCTTATCCACTAGGGAAAGCCTTGCAGATTTAGCTTGATCCAGTCCATCCCAGGAGAATGAGAGCTGGCTGCGATAATGCCCACCCAGACAAAAATACCTATAGTCTAGGGGATCGTAGCCTCTATCGATAAGAGACTCTAGCGTAAGAAAGCTCCCCGAGGATTTAGACATCTTTCCTTTGTCGAAAACAAGGAATTCCGCATGCATCCAATAATTGACCCATCTATGGCCCGTCGCGGCTTCAGATTGAGCAATTTCGTTTGTATGATGCACAGCAATATGATCGACCCCACCTGCGTGTATATCGAATTGTTCTCCTAAATACTTCATGCTCATGGCTGAGCATTCGATATGCCAGCCTGGATATCCTATTCCCCATGGACTATCCCAGAGCAGCGCCTGCTTATCGAATTTCGATTTTGTGAACCAAAGAACAAAGTCGAAAGGATTGCGTTTGTTGGGATCTAACTCTACGCGCGCGCCTGCTTTGAGCTGGTCTAGCTGAAGCCCGGCAAGCTCACCATAGCGGTCGAATTTGGAGACATCGAAATAGAGATTGCCTCCAGCGAAATAGGTATAACCATTTGCTTCGATACGCTTGATGAGTTCGATCATATCTTGAATATGATCTGTTGCTTTACAGATGATGTTGGGCCGTCGAATATTTAGTCGTTCCGTGTCTCTAAAAAAAGCATTGGTATAAAATTGCGCAATTTCAAGCACTGACTGGCCTCTTTCCCTGGCTGACTTAAGCATCTTGTCTTCACCCGTATCATCATCACCAGAGAGATGCCCGACATCAGTAATATTCATGACATGCTTCACTTCATATCCAAAACGCTTTAGCATTCTGACAAGAGTATCTTCGAAAATATATGTTCTTAGATTTCCTATATGAGCATAATTGTAGACTGTGGGTCCGCAGCCATAGAACCCTACACTCCCTTGATGCAGGGGCTCAAAAAGCTGAATGTTCCGACCCATCGTATTGAATATGTAGACATCATGCATATACGCTCCTTTTCGTCAGTCGGACCTTCTTGCTTTTGCCTGTTTAAGCTAAGATACTAGAATTACATGAAAAAGCTATGGCAAATCGCTCAAAAAATCAATACTGACCATTGCTCGATTTCTTTTGACGAGCCTATGAAGGAGCATACCACTTTCAGGATCGGTGGACCTGCAGATCTCTTTATAAGGCCACGCTCTATATTAGCTCTTAAAGAGGTATTGGAGCTTCTAAAGGTAGAAAATGTACCTTTTTTTATTCTTGGTGGCGGGGCTAATATCCTTGTGGGAGACAGAGGTATTAGAGGTGCAGTTATCGATACGAGTCTGCTCTCTTCGATCACACATTTGAAACAGGAAGGTAAGATCGACCCTATTCTCCTGTATGCCGAGTGCGGAGCTCGTTTAATCACTCTGTGCGAAGAGGCTCAGGTTTATGGTCTTTCTGGGCTCGAAAATTTCTATGGAATGCCCGGAAGCCTTGGAGGTTCGGTCTATATGAATGCCCGCTGTTACGAAGATGATATATCTACGCACATCCAAGATCTTACTATTATCGATAATCAAGGAAGATTCAAAATCCTTTCCGCTAGTGCTCAGACATGGTCCTACAAGCGCTCGCCCTTCATGCGTGGCGGCGAATTAGAATCCTATATCATCTGTGCAGCATCGTTTAGGCTCGTTCCAGATGACCCTGAGAAAATCGCTGTGCGTATGCGCTTTCGCATGAGAGATCGCATGCAAAAGCGGCACTTCAACTTTCCAAGCGCAGGATCTATGTTCAAAAATAACCATGATTTCGGCAAACCAACTGGAAAAGTCCTGGATGAACTTGGTTTGCGAAACTATAGAGTTGGCGATGCAGTTATTTCTCCATGGCATGCAAACATATTCGTAAATATCGGAGAAGCCAGCGCTCGAGACATGAGGGAACTGATAGAATACGCTCAGAAGGCTGTTTATGATGCTACAGGATTTTACCTCGAGCCAGAGGTCCTATTTATAGGAGAGTTCTGATTAGCTCAATGGATTGTTTTTATGCTCGCTAAGATGTGCAAGGTTTTATTACTGCTACGAACCTTGTATAAGAAGTTGAAGCAAAATGTATGGAGGAGGGCGATAAAGAGAATGTACGGAGGTAATCCATGCATTCTTTTTCTTTCTGCCCAAATCCTGAGTGTCCAA
>JAKJFY010000159.1:0-1248 GCA_022704665.1 Spirochaetota bacterium
GCGGTTGGAACCGAATAGTATTTGGCATCAAATTGTACCGACTCAGCTACAAAAGGATAAAAATTTTTGCTAAAATAATCCTTGCTGAATTCAGATTTTGGCAGCTCGGCGAGATAACCGGCTTTTACATAGGTCGGAAGCCATCCATAAAAAAGATTTATGACATCTGGACCTTCCCCCGCAGGAATAGATGCAGCTACTTTTTGATTATAGCTTTCATACGGGAAAGTGACTTGTTCGACCTTTATGCCAGGATTTGCTGACTCAAACTTTTTTATCAGTTCATCCATTAGCTTTACTTTTGATTCATAATAGTACTGCCAATATGTAATGGTCACAGTTTGCGCACCGGATGCAAGAATTAAGACAGAGACCATCAGAAAGAAAAGAAACTTTCTTTTGTTTTTCATACGGACCTCCTTAAAAGACATAAATGGCCAGCAAAGATGCACATTTATTATTTTATATTTATATCATGCCATAGAAAAGATCTGCAAGCTGACCAGCAAGATTCACAGCTAAGATAAGCAGCAATCTTTGATTTTGATTTTCCTTGGAAGAATATGTGTGAATCGCCCGTTTTCAAAGAGAGGGCGTTCCAATAAAAGTTGTTCCTTCGGAAGAATTCCTGCACCACAGCGATCCGCGACACGCGTAGCGGGTCGATACTGTCCGAATATACCCGGGCTCTCCAAAAGAGCTCGCTCTAAAAAAGCGTGAGTTGAATATCCTTTGGCTTGCCAGGAGCATTATTCTTGACAAGCGGCACAAGTTCTTCGATTTCGGAAAGAAAGCGGCTGGGCGGGAGGCTGAGCTTGCGTCCGAAAAGGCGCCTGGAGCGAGCCCAGGAGAGATAGAGTCCTATGCGGGCTCGAGTCATGGCCACATATAACAGCCTGCGTTCTTCCTGGATTTGGTTTTTGCGGTAATCCTCATTCTCGAAAATTGTAAAAGGAAGAATTCCATCTTCAAGGCAGGGAACGAAAACATAATCGAACTCTAAGCCTTTTGCAGCATGGATTGTCAATAGAGAGACGCACTGGCTGCTAGCTTCGTAACCATCCTGGGGGCTCCCAAGGGCTAGGTCGTCGAGGAAGGATGAAAGGTCGTTATATAGCGAAGCTTGGGTTGTGAGGCGCTCAAAAGAAGATTGGGGTTCATTTAGAGAGGTTCCTTTGGGTTTCTTTATGCCTTTCTTGTTTTTCATGAGGTCTATTGCGAAGCGAATTGCCTCTGCTGGATTTTTGA
>JAKJFY010000160.1:0-1246 GCA_022704665.1 Spirochaetota bacterium
AGAATGCCGGCTTTGTGCAGCGCTAGCCCACAGTTGAGCGCCGTCTGGCCACCAAAAGACAGAAGTATCCCATCGGGACGCTCTTTTTCTATGACCTGCGCGACGAATTCAGGAGTCAAGGGTAAGAAATAGGTCGCATCTGCCATGCCTTCGCTGGTCTGGTTGGTGGCTATATTGGGATTGATAAGGATTGTATAGATGTTTTCTTCACGGAGAGCCTTGAGCGCCTGCGATCCCGAATAATCGAACTCGCCTGCTTGCCCGATCTTGAGGCCTCCAGAGCCGAGCACCAGCACTTTTTTCATTATCTCTGCCTCTTTTTGCCGCTTGTGATATCTACTTCTTCCAAGAATTCTTCGATAAGGAATTGAGTGTCGCGCGGGCCCGGACAGCCTTCTGGGTGAAATTGAACAGCGCGAAAAGGCGCTTTTAGGGCTCGAATACCTTCGATGGTTCCATCATTGCCATTCACGAACCATGGCTCCCAGCCTGGTGGAAGGGAATCTTCGCAGATGGCATAACCATGGTTTTGGCTCGTTATATAGCAGCGTCGGCTTCTTGTCTCGATGGCAGGCTGATTCTGACCGCGGTGGCCATATTTTAGCTTATAGGTATCGGCGCCGGCGGCAAGGGCAAGGAGCTGCGTTCCAAGGCATATTCCGAAAATCGGTTTGGATTCAATAAGGGCATGCCTAATATGAGCAACTGTCCTTGTGCATGCCTTTGGGTCTCCTGGGCCATTCGAGAGAAAAAGACCGTCGTATTCGATCTGGTCTAGAGGGTAGTCCCATGGCAGACTGATCACTTCGGCGCCACCATCGAGAAGAATACGCAGAATACTTGCCTTGGCGCCGCAATCGATAAGCGCAATGGTAGGTCTTTCGCTTATCTCTGGGCTATTTTTCCTTGGGCAATGTATTTCCAACTCATTTTCCGATGAGATATCCTTGGACCGAGCATCTTCTCGTCTATATCTCTTTAGACTCGATGGGGAGACGAGCTTGACTGGGCTGTTGAATATGAGTTCGTTTCTAATAGGCTGTGGCGTTCCTTCAATGAGCACCTTGCCATGCATCACTCCTTCTTCGCGCAAAATGCGGATCAGTCTTCTTGTATCGATCCCTGCAATTCCAGGAATATTCTCATCGCTGAGCCATTTGGAGAAAGATCGTTCAGCGCTGTAATGGCTTGGTTCAGAAGAAGCCTCTGAGACCACAATAGCACCGACTTGAATTTTCTCGGACTC
>JAKJFY010000161.1:0-1227 GCA_022704665.1 Spirochaetota bacterium
CCCTCACAAGCTTTATTACATCCCGCGGACCTAACTCAAGATCATAGCTCCCCGAAAGTACTTCCCCCGGCCTAAACGTCAGATACTCATGCTTCCCGTCTACCCTCAGCCGTGTCACTTCCCCATAGTTCAGATTCGTGTCCAGTAGCACCTCATCCTTCACTAGCACCTGCGATAACTTCATCCCAGGGCGTAACGCATATACCTCTGGCCGAGACACTTCCCCTGTAAGCTGCACCACATCACTAAACTTCTCAAAGTTCGGCTCTTCCCCTACTGCCCCAAACTTCGTCTTACTCAAAAACCTAATCGTATCCTTAGCCCTAAGCGCTATATCATACTTACCCTCAAGCACATCCTTCGGCGCAAATGTCTTGTACTCAGGCGTCCCATCTGACTTTAGTCTCGTAAGCTCCGCATACTCTAAATTCGTCTCCTCTAGTATCTGCTCAGCCGTCACTACCGAGGATAGCTTCAATGTAGGAGTCCGCGCATACGGCCCTTGGTAGCGTATCGTCCCAGATACATATACAACTTCAAGGTAAAGACCAGTATCGGTCTCAATGCTAGTACTAGCTGCACTAGACCTTACACTAACTGGTCCTGTCGCTTGAGCTATTGGGGCAGCCTGTCCAGCCGCGCTAGCCGAAGCATTCGTACTAGCTGGAGATACTTGTGTAGACCCTGTACCTACTGATGGTGGCGCAATGCTTGCCGTAGTGGTTTGGCTTACTTGCAGCTCTATAGCACCTTGCTTTGTAGGCTCAACCTTTAGAGCAGCTGTAGTGAATAGACGCACCCTATCTTGCGCCTTAAGAGTCGTGTCATACTCCCCACTCACTACCTCCCGCGGCGCAAATGTCACATACTCGTACTTACCCCCTCCTAGTGGCCGCACTATCTCCGCATATACTTGGTTCGTCTCTAGCTTCGGCTTCGCTAACCCTAATAGCTCCTTTAACCCCATCCCCTCTCGCCACGCATAACTACCACCAAACTCAACAGGCCCTTCTATCCTAACAGCATCACTAAAGCGTTCCCCTTCCTCTGTCGAAGCTCCATAGCCTACCTTCACAAGCCTTATTACATCCCTCGGACCCAAGTCGAGATCATAGCTCCCCGAAAGCACCTCCCCCGGCCTAAACGTAAGATACTCGTACTTCCCCCCTCCTAGTGGCCGCATTATCTCCGCATATACTTGGTTCGTCTCTAGCTTCGGCTTCGCTA
>JAKJFY010000162.1:0-1203 GCA_022704665.1 Spirochaetota bacterium
GTAACGAGCGCGAATATCGCTAATGTTTTCATAGGTGTTATGCTCTTGCATGCAATGTTTGTCGTATCGCCACTTGCTGGGCAGAATCTTTTTGGTTCGGCCATGATTGGAGAATATTTCCGCCAGTTCATCGGCTATGGTGTAATAGCGCTTTCGCTCGTGCTCTATGCATGGAGGTCCAAAAAGGCGGCAGCAGAAGCTCGACTTGGTCTACGCGGAGCAAACAATAATCACACTAACAAGGTCGAGATCACGACGAAAAATGGGGGGCAGGCATGAATGGATCTACGAGCGAAAAAAACGGCCAGAATGCCAAAAATGTAAAAAAGCATCGCCTCATAATTCGTGCTAGCCTTCTCGTTATTTATGTCTTTCTCATTGTTGTGATGATCCATTCCGGAAGGCGACATACCATACTTATAGACAACAAAGATGCTCATGATGGCTCTTATATAGGCATAGATGGAATGGAGGTATCGATCGATAATCAGGAGCCCCTGGAATACTATCGCGGAGATCGTGATAAGGCAGTGGTCCAGGGGCAAAAGCACACTATAAAGGTCGAATTATTTGATGATGGGCGAAAAATCGAAAAGACTTTTGCCGTACCTCTTTGGACCGATATGGTAATAATCTTTGTACCTAAGCTAGTGAATGGAATTGAACCATGGCTCGAGCCATTTACTGTGGCTGAACAACTTGAGGAATCCCAAGAATCGATATCGCCTGATGAGGAAATGAGCTTTCAAAGCATAGGTAGCCCACAGCTGGAGGGTGTAGAATAATTCTACGCCTTATTAAATAAGGAGGTTCTATGAAAAAGCTTGTAGCAGTTATTCTAGCACTAGCTTTCCTAGTGGTGGGCGCCGATGTATTCGCCCAGGCCAAGGCCAAATTTCACATCGGTATAGCTACCGAGACAGTCTCTCAGGCCGAGGACGACCTGCGTGGAGCGGAACAGCTCATAAAGGAGTATGGCAGCGTCAAAGATGGTGGGATGATTCAGCATATCACCTACCCAGATGATTTTATGTCCCAGCAGGAAACCTTCATATCCAGCATTGTTTCTTTTGCCGATGATCCACTGATGAAAGCGATCATTGTGAACAATGCTATTCCTGGGACTGCCGAAGCCTTCAAGCGAGTACGAGCCAAGAGGCCGGACATTCTTCTGCTAGCAGGGGAGCCACATGAGGATCCACT
>JAKJFY010000163.1:0-1194 GCA_022704665.1 Spirochaetota bacterium
AATAAGGTAAGGCGAGATGTATTGGCTTTTTCAGTAAAACCATCTGCATATAAATCGATTAGTTCCTTAAGCCCCTCTCCAGGCAGAAGCTGGTAGGTGCCGGGGCGTTTTACTTCACCCTGGATTGTCACCAGATTGGTAAAACTAGAAATCTTGATCTCATCGCCAGCCCTCAGGAATGGATCCTGAGAAAGATCCCCATAGCGCTCTGCCTTGAAAAGATCAAAGGTTTTTTCGTAGCCATCTGCAGATTTTACTTTGACATCGCGAAGCGAAGAATAGCGTGTAAGAAGCGGTGTCACAGCATCCCGCAATCGCGTAAGCCCTGTGATGCCCACCCAGCTCGATTTGGTCACCTCTCCTGTTACGAAGACATACATCGAGCCATATGGGATGACGATCTTGTCTTCTGGTTTGAGTACAACATCTCCGCTTAAGTCGATACCATAAAGCAGCGTTTCAAGGTTGATCATTATTTGAGTTTCCTGGCCTTTGCGGATAATAAAGGCTTGCTCCATATTGGCCGATGGGAGAATCTTATCTTTCAAAGGCCGCAAAAGGGTCGATACAGTTATCCCTTCTCGATAGGCTGTTCGTAAGACTGCATAGTTCGTTTGGGCAACTGTCTGCTCACTTGTAGATATTCCTACAATGTCGCCGGCAATAGCTCCTTCTATATAGATAATAGGCAGGTACTCTTCCCTGCTCGCTACCCTTATACTGTCCCCATCCAAGAGCGCCGGAAGCTCAGCACTCGCTAGGTCAAAGACCACACTCTCACTCTCAGGCCTCTCTTCACTCGCACTCCTAGTCAACACCACCATGTCGCTCTTCGCACTCACCCCTAGGCCATCCCCATAGTAGCTTATAAGCTCATCCACCCCCTCATCCCCTGTTAGCTGATATATCCCTGGACGCCTTACCTCCCCCTCTAACGTCACTACACGCTCGGCCCTCTTTACCGTCACCACATCACCAGGCCGCAATAAGGGATTCTGGCTTATCTCTCCTTCTCGCTCGTATCTAAACAAATCATACACCGTCAGCTTTCCATCAGTACCCTTTACCTCCACATCTCTCATCGACGATAGAGACGTCAGATTATCCTTTATCGCCTCAGATAAACGTAAACCTCCGTAAACCTCTACTACACTCGCACCCTTCACTTCACCCTTCACATATACCGACGCATAC
>JAKJFY010000164.1:0-1186 GCA_022704665.1 Spirochaetota bacterium
GCAAGTGGCGATACGACAAACATTGCATGCAAGAGCATAACACCTATGAAAACATTAGCGATATTCGCGCTCGTTACCGAAGCGCCACCGACCAGAATAGAAGCAACGGCAAAGAACCCTGTCTGATCGTGTGCATTATAGGTAGCAAGATTCCCCATATTTTGAAGGAAGATAATCTGTCCGGCACAAGCAAGCACTGTCGAGATGATAATCGCTATTATGCGCGTCTTTTCTACTGGAATGCCGGCGGATTCAGCCACAGCCATGTCCTGACCCACAGCCCGCATGTCCTGTCCTAGCTTCGTCTTCTTAAACCAAACTATGAAAACACAAAGCACGGCTATTACAATGAAAGTCACCACTGGAATAGAAAATCCTGCAATGCGCAACACTAGGATATTGTCCAGAGACTGACGGACAGATTCAAGATTGAGCGTATTACGAATCCCATATCCGCGCGACAGAACAATGGCCTTGTTCCCCATCGGCACTACCGAACCCAGCATGTACATCACAAAGAATTGGTAGATCCCGTTCATAAAGAAAGCCAGGATGTAGCCTGTCACCATCTCGCGTCCTTTTGCTCTATTCATGACAAGGCCGCAGATCCAGCCAAGCAGCACAGAAATAGGCAATCCTACGAGAAGAGCAAACACAAGCCCCTGCCAGCCTGCTATGCTATAGTTCACTGCAAAAATGAGCCCTATCTGCCCTGCCATAGCACCCAGGGTCATACCGAAATTGAGACCCATTCCAGCGTAGATAGGCAAAAGCAGTGCAAGCACAAGGAAGGAATTTCGCCCCAATCTTGTGATGAGCTCCTGTAGTATATACCTAACAGATAACCCTGATGGGGGAGTCGCTGCTATTGTGATTATCAGAAAAATGATAACTACGGCGTACCGTGATAGGAATGTCGAGAATTTTTTCTTTGCGCTCATTTTGACACCTTCATCTTGCGCGTGAGCGCGTAGAGAATCATGCCGTTCGATACGATAATCCGTATCACTTCCGACATATCGGTATGCAAAAGCGAATTGATAACAGAGGGAGTCATAGTCAAGAGACCTTGGAAAAGGATTGTTCCTACAACAACATTGACCATGCTCGCTTTATTGATACTGGCTCCTCCAATAAGGATCGCAGCTACTGCTGGGAAAACCATCGCATTAGGCGCCGTATAGAG
>JAKJFY010000165.1:0-1172 GCA_022704665.1 Spirochaetota bacterium
CGTCTCCGGGCTTGGCGCATGCATAAGGCGCCCTATCGCTGCACCGACTATTCCCATCGCCGCACATGCAAAAAATACTACAACGGCCAGTGCAAGATTCCTTCCCTCCAGATGTAGCAATAGAAAAGCTCGAAACATCACAAGCGGCAGGGTGAGATTAGTGATGAGTAGCCGCAAACCTTCCACTGCTTTTTCTGGTAACAGCCCCTGCTTTGCAAGTAGATAACCTGCAACCATGAGCACAGCAATTGAAAGTAGCGAACCAAGCGCCTGTTCCATCTTTATCAATCCTCATTCGGAGATTGTTCTTTAGAGACTGTTATACACAAGCTCTCAATCGGAGACTGGTGGCACTCCTTTTTTAAGGATGATATTGCCATATTTGACTGTCTCTCCTGTCATGACGACAGCAAAGGCCTTGCGCGCTCTTTCGTAGAAGGCAAATCGCTCCATTCGCGCGATGGGTGGCGTCTTAGGCCAGTAGCGATCGATCACCTCCCGATAGCGCTGTTCCACTTCTGGGTCGAGTAAATCACCTTTTGATGGAAGCATCATCACCACAGGGTCATCGACGTATGTATCCAGGTTGATAAGACGCAGAATTCCATCGAGCAAATCTGGAATCCGAATTCCGTCAGCTCGTACCACGCGCGAGTTGAGCGAATCTCCAGTAAAAAATGCATCGGCGAGGACTAATTCGTCGCCATGCCCCATCCTATAGAGCACCGATAATAATTCTGCGGAGATACAAGGCTTGATTCCAATCAGCATATGACTCCCCTCGTGTTAAAGCTCGACATGATTCCGGGAGCAATTTTCACTGCTTCAGGATCGAACAAAGCGAGCTCGCGAAGCGTAGGTGGTTCTGCACCGCGCTTAGTACAATCCAGCGCTGCTTCCGAAATGGCAAGGCGCAATATCGATTGCATGGCCTCTTCGCTGAGTGCACTCAGATCCTTCCGAGTGCTGACTTTGAGCCAACCCAAGCCCACAAGCAACGCGGCATGAAAGCTGTCACCTGCACCGATCGTATCGACAACAGGCACAGATTTTGCTGGCATCTCGACCTGTCTCGCCTTAGTCATAAGGACTGCACCGCGATCGCCCAAAGTGAACGCAACGAGCTCAGGGCCCATCTCCAGCACTTTTTGAGCAGCCTTGCGCCCCGGCAT
>JAKJFY010000166.1:0-1172 GCA_022704665.1 Spirochaetota bacterium
TATGTCTAAATGTATGGACCTTGGCTTTGACTCCCGATTTTTCGCGTATCTGACTAAATCGCTTCCAAATTCCCTTGCGAGAGATGCCTTTGCCCTCCTGATTAAGAAATATAAAATCTGATTTCTCATGTTTTTCCAAAAAAGGCCTTGCCTCTGTAAAATAGCGGGTCAGCCAATACTTGGCTTCGTCTCCAAATGGAACAAGACGTTCCTTTTTTCTTTTTCCTATGACTCTCAGCATTTTTTCTTCCAGATAGAGTTGTTGAAACTTGAGATCTGCCGCCTCGGATATCCTTAGTCCGCAAGAATATATAAGCTCGAAAAGCGCTCTATCCCTAAGTCCATTGGGTGAACTAATGTCAATGCATTCCAATACATGTTCTATGGAATCTGGATCGAGCACATCAGGTAGATTCCTATCTTGCTTTGGTGTTCGAATTTGTATCGATGGATCGTCTGCTCTGAGTTTTTCATTTAGACAAAATCGATAGAATGAGTGCAGGCTCGCAATTATACGAGCCATAGTTGTTCTTTGAAGTCCTGACTGTGACCTGCAAATGAGATATGTGAGAAGATCTTCTTCACTTGCATCTAGCAGCGTTTTTCCATACTGAAAAAGGAAACTCTCTACCATCTCGATTTCGCGAATGTATGCATCCGCAGTAAGTACAGAGCGTCTCCTTGTAGAGAGCAGATATGCTTGAAAACGCCGCACAAGAATACTCACCTTCTGCCTCCGAAATCCTCGGGGATCAAGCGCTTATTGCGAAGTGCTGTCGGAATATCGAATTCATCATTATCGGATTCGGGATCGAAGCTTATTTTGCCAAAACTATCTCTAAAATTGGGTTTATCCTGGTTCTCGTTCCCACGATCTCGGTTTTGAGCTGGTTTTTCTTCGTGTAGCGGCCATTCGCCTGGGCTAAGAAATTCGCTTGGGCGAATCGATCCTAGAGGCATTGCAATGGTATTTTTAATTCCTACCTTTTCTCCCGACTTCTGACGCATGGGACCAAAGCCTGTAGCAATCACCGTCACTCTAACCTCATCTTTTAGCGAACTATCTGTTACCACACCCACGATAATATGTGCATCTTCGGCAGCTTTTGATGTAATGAGGTCGATGACTTCCTGATATTCTATGAGAGAAAAATCCTCGCCGCATGTTACAT
>JAKJFY010000167.1:0-1171 GCA_022704665.1 Spirochaetota bacterium
AGCGCGCGAATGGCGTGGGGAGCTGCGTGTCGGCGTAAGTGAAACTTCCCAGAGCTACCTGAGCCGAAGGCAAGTAATGGTTGTCGAGCATGTGATCGAGCAATGCGGCTAGGGAACTATTATCGCTGGCTGGCGGTACCAGGGACTGTTGATATTGACCCTCGACCAAGCTCACAAAGAAAACTATAGAAGCAAGAAAAACACCAATTCTAAAGCAAGTTTTGTTTCGCATAGCCTAAGTCCATCAAAATAATAAAACTAGTATATCATGATTTAGGTTTTTATTTTATTCATAGTCCTAGCCTCATAAGCGGGAATTCTGGATCACTCCTATATATTTCAAACCCATTTCTCAAATAGAATTCGACAGGTCCAGATGGGTTATTTGCATTACTTTCCTCGCAAAGGTTTCAACCACTTTTATTTCTCTATCCTTCAAATCATCGATTATGCTGTGGAGAAGTTTGCCTCCGATGGTCTGTCTTCTAAGCCACCTCTCAAAGATAAACAAACATGAAATGAGCACCGCATCTTCACTTGGTGGACCTGATGGATATCTATCTTAGTTTGGAAGAAACTCTGACGGAGCATATTGGGCATAACCAACAGTTCTTCCATCGATATAGATGAGCTTTCCACAATTACCAAAAACCTTTCTTGTATTTCTTAACCACTTTGATTTCTTCTCTAGCATCTTCTCTTTTATTTGCTTTTTTGGATCTATGCATTCTTCTGGAAATTCACAATAGATACAATACTTGCAGCCAAACGGATAGGCTTCCCACTCCGGGGCATCCTGTATATTTTCCAAGGTCAGGTTGACAATCTCAATCTTCATCATTGTTTCCTCACATTGAGGCAAAATATCAATAGAGAGATGCAATTGGGGAGTTCGAACAAAGAATGATATCTGAGAAAAGCGCATCAGAAAATTGGCTGCCCCTGTTTTTGAAAGGGGCAGCCGTCTTAGAAGCTTTCGCTCTTCAGTCTGATTGGATATTGAGAATCAGAACACAGAATCCGGCTGATAGTAATCCTTTGCGTTCTCTTTTGTGATAAGCTCTGCGGCAAGGATAATCTTCGACGGAATCTTAGCTTGGTAGAATCCTGGTAAAGGCTGGTTGCGCGAGCCATAGACAGCGAGCGAGATACCCGTTGCTATCATAGAGGG
>JAKJFY010000168.1:0-1137 GCA_022704665.1 Spirochaetota bacterium
GATCAATATATACATATTTCACTTGTTCTCGATATCTTTCTTGAAGCAAAGCCAAAGCTTGGAAGTTCTCGCTATGAATGAGCAAACCATCACACTGTTCATCAAAGTCCTCTATTGAGCTCAGCAGCTTTGTTTTGAAGGTCTCGTCAAAGAAACGGGTATCCAATACCAATTTATCATTGGCTTTGAGGAATTTTACTGTCAGAGGCTCGCTATATGCCGGAGACAAAGCATCGCCTTCTATCACATTTATGGCAAAGAGTTTTACCCATTCCTGCCTTTGTGCCTCATTGGCAATAACCTGTGGATAAAGCTCTTCCGGGACCCGGTCTAGAGTAATGCAGTAATTGGTCTCCACTATGAATTTCTTTTTCAACCAGAGTTTTTTCTGGAAGTCCTCCAGTTGAGCCATAAAATCTATCAGTTTGGTGGCGATTTGCCTCAGTACCCTTAGCTTGGTCAAATAATCCTCCACCCTGGGAGCTTCGGCATTTTCTATATCGTCCAGGTGCATCACTTCGTTCTTGATATAGAAATCAAGTTCCCTTTTCAGGAAAGCACCCAGGTTCTTATGAATGAAGTAATCCATAGTATTGCGGGCAGTATATTGATTGATATACTTGCTCAACAGGATTCTATCCTTCTCTTTATCTGTGGGAATAGCAATGGATAGACACTCGTAATATGCAGCCATTTCAGGTTTCAGCTTGAGAGCATTTATTATACATTCAATGGCATCTTTATTTAGGGCATCCTGCTTGGCTCCTGCTTGGTCAGGTCTATATTCAAAGTTGATAATAAGCTCGTTATTCTCATCCAGTTCCACCGGATTATCCTTATGCAGGATGAAGTATCTTTTAGTGGCATCACTGGCTTTTACATTGGCATGCTCACCTTCAGTGGCATCCACTATCTTAAAATGCAGCTTCAGTCCCTCAGGTATTGGGTCGTCAACCAAATCCAACTGTTCGGATTTGCTTTTTTGGTTTTCCCTCAGGTTTCTGATTGCTTCAGTCAGGTTTACGGTGAAATTGGTAAAGTATTCGGTCGTTTTGATGTAATATTGGTCAGCGTTCGCCCAGTATAGTTTTACTTCCTCACCGTTGTAGGGTATTGCAAAGGGTGCTGCCTTTCCTG
>JAKJFY010000016.1:0-35500 GCA_022704665.1 Spirochaetota bacterium
TAGATCAAATCACATTTCAAGTATACTACCAAATATTGAAATGAGAAATGCAATAATCGAAATCATCTCTCGGTAAATCGGGTCCTTGTTTTTCTATGATTTTTCGTATTTGCAATTTTTCTATTTTTTAAATTTGGAACTATGCGGCGCTTAAAGAAAGAGAGAAGTCGTCCAAAATCCTATAATAGGAAAAAGAGAGCAGCTCCTCCTACCGCAACCGCTGCGCCGACTATCTCCAGAGAATGGACCTTTTGCTTGAGTATCAACACCGATGGCACAATGATAACTACAGGAGTAAGAGCCATCAGGGTGCTTGTTGCCCCCACTTGCGTATGTTGCATGGAGAAGAGCGATAGAGCTACGCCCAAGAATGGACCGAAAATGGAACCCTTGAATGTTGAGCGAAAGGCCTCTTTTATTTTGGGCATCTCAATGAAGACAAATCTTCCCTGTCCGATAAGCAACGCATTTATCGCAAAACCGAAAATCGCTACGAATGCTCGAATCTGCGTGCCGGAGATTGGACTATAGTCGCCCAGACCAGCTTTGCTGAGCACCATCCCTCCTGCCTGAAAAATGGAGGAAAGGAAGCCATAGAGAAGTCCCTTTGAAGAGAGCTTCTCTTTATTGTATTTTTTATTCTGGCGAGAGCGAGTGGTGACAACAATTAGAATGCCAGCAACAGTCACTGCCATTCCAATGAGTCGATATGCTTGCATCCGCTCGCCTATAAAGATAAAGGCAAAGAGAGCAGTAAAAATAGGCGTAAGCGATTGAAAGATGACAGTGATTCTTGAACCTATCAATATATATGCATTGAAAAGAAAAAAGTCGGAAATTACGAAGCCAACGAGCCCCGACAAGCCTAGCAGTATCCATGTCCTAATTGGGGCATCATAAGGGAAAGGCGCCGCCCGTTCGACCATCCCGGATATTCCGAGAAACAAAAAGGCGAAAACCACTTTCCAAAAATTGACAGCCAATGCGCCGACTTTCTTGGAGGCGGTCTCGAAGAAAATCGCCGAAAAAGCCCAGCAAACCGCGGTTCCAAATGCGGCAAGAAGCGCAAATCTCTCCATCACTTCGCATTCTAGCCAAAGGATTCCTTTTATAAAAGGGGATCCAGAGGATCTAATATTTACAATGCTATACAAATCAGAAAATATGGCATTCTATGAATTTCGTTTGACCCGAGGCCTAACTTGGGTTATGCTTTTTTATAGGGAGGTGTAATATGGCAGTGATAGCAATTTCTCGCGAGCTGGCTTCTTACGGCGAAGAGACGGCTCAAGAGCTTTCAAAGCTAAATGGATATAAGATCGTAGACAGGGAGCATATCGAAGCTGCTCTTTCGGCTATGGGAATCGATGTGGAGAAGCAAGCTCGGTACGACGAGAAAAATCCTGGTTTTTGGGCTTCGCTTTCTCAGCAGAGGGATGAGTATCTGCATTTTCTCACCCAAACCGTTTATGAAACAGCGCTAGAAAATAATTGTATTTTTATTGGGCGAGGAGCTCATATAATTCTACGCGGTATTCCGAATTTGATAAGCATCCGAATTGGCGCTTCCAAGACAGTGAGAATTGAGAGAGTGCGCAAAGCACAAAATATAGATTCGCGCCATGCACTTCAGATAATCGAGAGCAGCGACCATGATCGAGCCGGCTTCCATAAGTACTTTTTTTCCGTAGACTGGTACAATCCTTCGGAATATGACATGACTTTGACAACCGATCGCTTCGATCCAATCCACGCTGCCTCGGCGATCGATGCCTTTAGAATATCCTTCATAACCGAAGATAGAGAAAAAGAAGCTCAGGCAAAGCTGAAAGATCTATTGCTTGGAGCAAAGATAGTGACAGAGATCACCTACAATCGCAAAATCCCCATTCATTTCCTTGAAGCAGCGGTGGACCGCGGTGTTGTGGTGCTCCATGGAGTATCGAATAGCCGTGCTACTGTGGAGAGCGCTGTTGCAGCAGCTAATCTCGTACCGGGCGTCAAACAGATCGAGAGCGCTATTCAGCTCGTCCAGGAATTTACTGTTATTCCATGATCGATAGGCAATAATGAATAGAGCCTGATATCCTATATCCAATATTTCATGAGGATGGTGCGTGAAGTATCTGACATCATTTCATGCAATTCTAGAGACTCTTAAAGCCGAGAATTCACGGTACAGGCTCTATGTGACGGAAAATGCCCAACAGCGAGGTCCTCGGGTACGAGAGATTCTCGATGAAGCTCTATCGCGGAACATTTCGATTCAATATGTGCCTGAATCAAGGCTTGAGGAGATGTCGAAAGATCAACGTGGAGTCATTCTTGCGCTCGATGAAGTTCTTAAGGGGAAGCCTTCCTTAAAAGCTCTATGTGATCGAGTCTCTGAGCCAGAGCCGAGCCTTATCTTGGTCCTCGACCATATCGAAGACCCTCAAAATCTGGGGGCTATCCTGAGATCCGCCGATGCCTTCAATGTAGATGCCGTCATCATGCCGGAGCGACGTGCTTCTCCGATCTCCAATGCCGTGGCCAGGGCATCGGCGGGTGCCATCGCATGGGTTCCCATTTTGCGCGTGAGCAATCTCAGATCGGCTGTCGATACTCTCAAGAAAGCAGGCTATTGGGTGTATGCCGCAGATATGGGCGGGGAACCGCTTGTGAGCGCTGGTATATCACAAAAAGCCGTGATCATTCTTGGCAATGAAGGACGCGGAGTCTCGGAAATACTTAGAAAGGTAGCTGACGATATTATCTCGATTCCTATGCAAGGGCATGTCGAATCGTTGAATGTCTCTGTATCTGCGGCAATTATCATGTATGAGTTTTGGCGCTCTAACTCTGGTTCCACTAATATTTGAGATCGAACATTCGGGATCGAGCATTCGACATATAGCAATTGATATAGAAAATCTGATTTGGTCCTAATTCCAAGCCCGCTGTCCAGAGAATACATAGATAGTTATCAAAGTCAATCAGATATCCCAGATATCCCTGAATTTGTGCTCGCGTTCGCAGTACTTGCAGACAAATGTCGTTTCGCCCTTTCGGATGAATTCGGTGGGAACACCCTCGTGGTGTGCGGGATATGAAATGCAGTTTTCGTTCTTGCATGAAATTTCGTCGAAGTTATAAATACGGGGCGGCATGGATAGGCGGTACTTCTTGGCCACATGAGCATGGCGTATGAGATTGAGCGTGCAGCCTGGAGCGATCGCCGCAAGTTTTTTCAAGTCTTTTTCGCCAAAACTTATTATGTCTGGAAGGGAAATGATGCCTTTATAGATTCCTTCGCGATTGGAATGATAGACACCGTGGCTGGAACGCACATCGAGCTTGAGAATTTTGCGTACAGCATCGATAGTATCCCAGATCTCGCCTATAGGAGCTCCCCTTGCAATATGATCTATGACGATTCCTTCTTCGACAGGCTTTATTCCGACCTTGTATTCAGGTTTGGCTGTGTCTTTGATCAGTGCTTCATGTACAAAGTCGTCGATGAATACGCGTGGCTTAGCATGTTCGCCTTCGAAATCCTCTCCAATGCGGCCCGATAGCATGGCAATCTCGGCGATACGCGTCCAATAGCCATTGATAGATTGGCCATCCCAGCCATTTAGCGGTAAATCGTCTAGGAAAAATGGTATTGTCGGGAAATTGCGATCGCGCGGCAGGGGGTGATAGAAGCGGCAGCCTTCGGGCAGTCGACCGATATAGTCTTTCTTGAAAGTGACCGATTGGCGCAAATAAGGAGCCCGCTCGAGTACAGCTTCGCCCATGCGCTCCAGCTGAAGGCGAGTGAAGTACCAGATGGGCGCTATCTTGTGTTGCAAGAGATACTCATCTATCGATTCGAAAATGCGGACTTGAAAACCATTCGACTTCATTTCTTCTACATAATATGAAGGCATGGATAACAATGGGGGCGCTATGAGGTCTACTTCGACTTCTTTGAAGATTCTAAGGCCATCTGCCTTGGAGTGCACGGTTCTTCCATGATAGAGGTCACCCACCATAGCCACGTGTATATGCTCTTCATTCCAATTGAGCTGTTCGAGGAAGGTGAATTCGTCTAGGAACTCTTGGGTGGGGTGCTCGTGCTTGCCATCGCCAGCGTTTATAAAAGAAGGCTTGGGCTTCTCTGTTATTTGGGCATATTCTGCAAATGCCTGATCGAGCCAGATGCAGACGCCTTCGAGAGTTGTGCGAAGTATAAAGCAGGACTCATCGGAGTAGCCAAAGAGCATCTTGATGGCATCGGTTATAGATTCGTTCTTATTGAAGGAGCTTGTGGCAGCATCAAAGACATTTACACGAGCGCCCAAGAATTTGCCTGCATTTCTAAAGGATTCGCGAGTCCGCGTGGAGTTTTCCATAAAAATCAGATAGACCTGATAATCCAGATCGTTGATCCGGAACTTCTCTACATCGCCACCGGCTCGGGCGGTTTCTTTCAATTCTCGAGCCTTGCGGTATAGATATAGTTGTTCATCCAGCGATAGATCGTTTACAACCGAAATCGATCTGCCTTTGAAAGGACCATTACGGGCCATATTTAGCCTCCTTTATTAGATGGGCGGTCGCTTCGAGCCTTCCAGTCTGAGGATAGAAGTCATAAAGCGCAATATTTTCGAGCTGCCAGCCTTTTTGTGAGAGGTCTCGCAGATCGCGTGCAAGGCTTGCAAGATCGCAGCTGATATAGAGAAGTACTGGAGCATCCACAAAGGAAAGCCACGTGCGCACCTGTGGTGCCATTCCAGTTCGCGGTGGGTCGGCAACTATGCAATCGAAGGAGAGGTCGGTCGGAGCTTTTTCTGTCCAATGCTCTACCGTCGTGCACGAAAGCTTGATCCTTGCCTTTGCCGGTTCGAGGTTCATTCGAGCAGCCTCGACAGAAGCACCTTCGCTTTCGACACAATCTATAGATTCGAATCTTTCTGCCAGAAATAGCGAAAATAGGCCGGCGCCGCAATAGAGGTCGAGAGCTCGCTTACCATGCAGTGGTGCGAAATCTCGCGCAATTAACTTTTCGAGCATGGAGATATTGCTCTGAAAAAAGCTTACAAGCGGGAACTTCAATTCCTTGCCAGCGACTTTTGCCTTTCCAAAACTGTCTCTTCCTTCAATGTACAGTCGATCCTCCTGGCCAAAAACTACAAATCGAGGTCTGTCGCCGATCAGAGCGGATAGAGCACGATAGGGGTGGGCTTTTCGATTTTCGGAGATTAGCCACTGCTCGATAATTGGAACGAGGGCAGGGCAATGAGATATCCTTATGCTCTCGTGTGAACCAGCCTTTGCAAAGCCAAGGCCGCCGTCTCCACAGGCATGGATCTGGGCCCGATTGCGATAGTGGTAGCTTTCTCCTGTGATGATCTGAAGTTCTCCAGGATCAAAGCCTCCGATACGGATAAAGGTCTCTTGAGCTGCTTGTTTTTTGAGCAATGCTTGGTATTCATAACCAATATGCTGAAGACTACATCCGCCGCAGTCGCCAAAATGAGGGCAAAAAGGCTCCACCCGATAAGGAGAGGATTCTTCTATATTGATGAGTCGGGCTCGCGCAAAGCTAGAATGTTCTTCGATTATTTCTGCAAGCGCTGTCTCGCCTGGCATTGCGTAAGGCAAGAAGACTGCTTTTCCTTCTGAAAAAGCGATACCCTCACCGTTTGAAGAGAGTTTTTCAACCCTAAGGGTGAGCGTATCAGCGCACATGAGCCTGTACTAATGTATCGAATTGCGGACTCTTTCACAACAGGGTATAGTGAGGGCATGAGCATCAGTATTTGTTCACTTGGAGCGGCTGAGGAGGTTACTGGCTCGAAGCACCTTCTCGAAGTAGATTCTATTAGGATTCTCATAGACTGTGGAGCTTTTCAGGGGAAAAGGGCTAAAGCGGACAGCAAGAACAGGGCTTTGCTTGGAGATGAGATAGAGGCTTCATCCATCGATGCCCTAGTGCTTACTCATGCGCATTACGATCATTGCGGGCTTGTGCCCTACCTTGTAAAAGGGGGTTTTACTGGCAATATCTACGCAACATCGGCCACCAGGGATCTCGCAAACTTGATTATGAGCGATTCCGCACACATTCAAGCGAGAGATGCAGACTATCTCTCTAGGCAGGCGGAGAAAAGGCATGAGAAATTCGACTGGAAGCCTTTGTATGATGACTTCGACGTTATCCGCGCGATGGATCAATTTGTAACGGTCAGCTATCATAGGCCTATATCTATAGCTGATGGAGTACAAGTAGAATTTCTCGATGCAGGTCATATTCTAGGATCGACTTTTGCGCGAATTACAGCAAAGGACAAGGCTGGAAATGTAGCTATTCTTGGTTTTTCCGGCGACTTAGGCCGCAAAGGCAAGCCCATAATCAAAGACCCCGAGTGCCTCAATGGAATAGATTTTCTCATTCTCGATAGCACCTATGGAAATCGTCTCCATGAATCCACAATGAATGCCCTTCAACACCTCGAAGATGTCGTAAATAGGACTGCGGAGAGGCGAGGCAAGCTCATCATTCCAGCTTTTGCAGTGGAGCGCACGCAGGAGCTGATTTTTTGCCTTCATCTTTTGCACGATCAGGGCAGGATACCCGATATTCCGATATGGGTAGATTCGCCCATGGCCCTCAACGCGACCAGTATCTTTGCAATACATCCAGAATGCTACGATAAGGAGACCTACGATCTTTTTACAACCCATGCCAAGAATCCTTTTGGTTTTTCATCCCTCAATTTTTCCCGATCCGTGGAGGATTCCAAGGCCCTCAATCAGGCCAAGGGTCCGCTTATAATCATTTCTGCCGATGGCATGTGCGAATTCGGACGGATTCAGCATCATCTGATGCATGGACTCGGTGATTCTGCGAATACCGTGCTCATCGTGGGGTTCATGGCTGAGGGAACATTAGGTAGACGACTCAGAGATGGTGCAAAAGAAGTGCGAATTCAGAGCGATTGGTTTCAAGTTCGCGCAAATATCGAAGAAATTGATGCCTTTTCTGCGCACGCCGATTGGAAAGAGACTGTAGAATGGCTCGATTGTATCGAAAAGGATCGCCTAAAGAGAACCTTTCTTGTGCATGGTGAACCAGAGGCACTCATGGCAATGCAGGGTCATCTGCAAGATGCTGGCCTAAAGGATATCGAGATTGCAAAAATGGGTCTTATCTATAAGATAGCCTAAATCTCATCGAGCTTTGAGACTCTTTCAGCATGGCGCCCTCCCTGGAATTCTGCATGCAAGAAGACGCTCAAGAGTTCCTCGACAGGCTCTTTGTAATCCACACGGCCGCCAAAAGCGAGGAAATTGGCATTATTGTGCTCTTTTGCCATGCGGGCGGTATAGCTATCGTGAATGAGTGCACAGCGAATACCTTTGAATCTATTGGCGGCAATCGATATGCCAATGCCTGTACCACAGCATACTATGCCCAAATCGTAACTGCCCCTAAAATATTCTTTTACGGCTAAGGCTGCCTGATCAGGATAATCGACGCGATCTTCGGTATCGACACCGAGATTGACAACCTGCTGCCCCTGGCTTTGGAGCCAGCGCAAAAGGCGGAATTTTAGCGCTACAGCGCCATGATCGTTGGCTATCAAGATTTTCATGAGGACAGAGTAATTAGCAAGGCTAACAGGGTCAAGCTAGGCTGCTCACATCTAGTTGCCTATAGAGTCTATAGCTCAGGGAGTATTGTTCGGAGTTTTGCCATGGTTTCTGGATTGCGCTTTGATGGGGCAGTCATAATGGAACCCCTCATGGCGGTATGACAGCTGCAATCAACATCTTTACTTAAGGCTGGGACCACTTCCAGGATTAATGCCTTGGCATGAGCTGAGTTTGCATTGAGGTTTTTTACGACCATATCGACCGTCACATCTGCGTGGTCTATTTTCCAGCAGTCGTAATCTGTCGCCATACAGACCATTGCATAACAGATCTCGGCTTCGCGTGCCAATTTTGCCTCCGGCAGCACGCTCATGTTGATGATTCCAGCGCCCCAGGAACGGTAAAGCTGGCTCTCTGCCCTTGTCGAGAAGGCAGGCCCTTCCATACAGATTAGCGTTTCATTGGTATGCAGACGCAACCCTCGCCCTAAAATGAAAGGCTCTATAATCGAACAAAGGCGCATGCAAAAGGGATCAGCAAAGCTCAAATGAGCGACAATGCCTTCTCCGAAAAAGCTGGAGCCTGGTCTGTCCTTGGTTCTATCTATGATTTGAGAGGGCAATACGAAATCGCGTGGATGAATATCCTCCTTGAGGCTCCCAACCGCAGAGAATGCTATGATCTCACGGACACCGAGCATTTTTAGGGCCGCAATATTGGCTCTCGAATTGACTTCAGTGGGCAGAAGAAAATGCCCTTTTCCATGGCGAGGCAGGAAGGCTGTCTTGACACCTCCAATATCCGCAATGGTGATGTCGTCGGAGGGAGATCCCCAAGGAGTATCTATTTTGATTTCTTCGACTACCTTTGCTCCCTCGATTTCATACAGGCCTGATCCGCCAATTATACCCACCTTTGCTTTTTCCATGCTCTTTCCCTCCCTTATTGCTATATTCATTTATTGCAAAGAGACTGCCTATGTTTCCATCAATTCTAGAGCAGATAACGCGGCGCCAAGAGCACCGCAGAGCTCCGGTATTTCAGAGATAATGAGGCGTTCGCCGAGCTTTGTTTCGAGTTCTCTAACTACACCGGTATTTCGGGCTACGCCTCCTGTCATCATATATGGCGCCTGGCCTCCTGCTCTGCTGATCATCGAAGTTATTCTCGAAGCGATCGATTTATTGAGCCCGTGCACTATGTCTGCAATAGAGCGATTGTCCGCGATAAGCGAGACGACTTCGGATTCCGCGAAAACCGTACACATGCTCGAGATCGTAAGGTCGCTTTTCCATGCTAGGCCAGTGCGGACCATATTGTCGATATCGAGCTCGAGGGCTCTAGCCATCATCTCGAGAAAGCGCCCTGTGCCTGCTGCGCATTTGTCATTCATGACGAAATTGACAACGCTGCCTTCATTGTCTATGCGTATAATCTTGCTGTCTTGTCCGCCTATATCCACTATGGTGCGAATAGTGGGATCGAGAAAAAATGCGCCTTTTGCGTGACAGGTTATCTCGGTTTTGCTGTTTGTTGCGAATGCTATATTGTTTCGCCCATAGCCTGTCGAGACAATAGATGCCAAGTCGCCCGGTTCTATATCGAGCTGCCGACATGTTTCCTGCAGCGCTTTCCGAGCGCTTTTCTGTGTTTGGGGACCGGTGGATACTAAGCTCGAAGCGAGAATTTTCCTATTTCGATCTATGACAACCATCTTTGTCGTGGTAGAGCCACTATCGATTCCTCCAAAAAGGGCCGGGTGCTTTGACTGTTGGCTCTTAGCCTCCCGCGGCTTTTCGCTGCGCGCATGCAAATTTTCAAGGAAAGCTTCGAGGCGCGTAGAGAGCTGGCCTTCGGATTGGGGGGTAAAATCGGATTCGATCTTCAAGATAGGTAGACTTACTTCTTTTTTTACGCGGGCATAATCAAAACTATAATAGTCGCAAAATTTGACGGTATTATAGATTATTCCGCAGAGACGCTCATTTTCCCAAAGCGCTCTGCGGGGCTCGATATTTGTCATTCGCATACATGGGATAAAATGCAACAACTCTTTTGCATACCAATCCATAAGCTCATCGAAGCTCATATTTTCAGCATCCGGAGGTAAGAGGCCGAGATGCCGGTTTCCGCCGCACGTGGCATCGATCACGGGATAGGGCACTTTTTCTTTGATGGTCAAAAGAAGTTCTTGGCTTACGCGCGCTCCTACTATCGCGATGAAAGGGGCCGCAGAATCAAGTTCTTCAGGTTCGAAGGGAGCATCAGAAGAAGCCCCAGAAAAAGCATTAAAAGAAGAATCGGAAGATTCTCTGCATGCTTCCAGGAATCGCTGTCGATCAAAGGAGACAGGATGATGTTCTATGTAGCGTTGGGTCAGGCGGGCGAGCTCTTTTTTGACATTTTCTTGTGCGCAGCCATCATCTATGTGTGGAAGATCTAATAAGAACAGAAATCGATGGGATTTCTGCGCAAGCAGAACATCGTATGCCCTACGAATGGAATCGCAACAGTTTACCAAGACAAGCTCGTCCAGCTCAGAGCTATGCAGCAAGAAGGCCTTTGCATGGCAGCAAAGGTTTGGATGGGTCCATTTCTCGGCGTATTCGAAATCCGTAACTTCATGGTTAAGCAACTCTGCGTTCTCTCTTAAGGCATATAAGAGTTCTATAGGCGTGTATTTGCAAGTATAGCCAATCATCGCATTGCCTCAAGCTGTTCGAGAAAAGCATTTACCCGAGTCACCATTTGACCATCAGATACATTGCGTGGATCGCAGCCATCTCCATCGAGCACTAGAGTTGGGAAACCCTCCTCTTCGAGAGCCATTTTTGCTAATTGAGACATGCCCATTGTCTGCTTGCATCCCCACTGGCCAAACACAATTACGCCATCGGCTCGCAGCTCTTTTGCGTAGGCTATGGCTGCATCGATCCGCCTCTGCGCGCCTCCATTGTTGATATTATATACTAAGCGCTTGGCCATGCTTTCGTATGGTTTTTCCGGATCCATATCTATGAGTGTATCATAAGTCATATCGCTTGCTAGGATCTCGGAACGCTCGTTGTTTTCAAGAAGAGCCCTAATAGAATCTTGCCAACTGGGGAGAGTGTGCAGCCAAAGAATGCGTTTTTTTCTTCGATCTAGAGAGGCTTTCTGCGCTAATTCTTTTATTGCAATAGCGTATTGTTCGCTTTCGAATGTTCCCAGAAACACATGCGTCGCAACAAGAGAAAGCAGTTCTCCAGTCATGGAGATAGGGAGCGAGGTCCTTGCGCGAATTTTCAAGTATTCTCGATAGGCTTTGATAGTGCGATTGGCCCTATCGACAATGTCTCGAAGCTTCGATTCAGACATAGAACTGTGCAAGAGATCCTCTAGAAGGACAGTGAAATATCTGAGTTGGGAAGCTACATAGTGTACAGACTCCTTGCCTACTGTATGAGGCACGTCGACTATGAAATGCGGGCTGCCATATTCTTCGGCAAGGCACCTGAAGGATAGCTGATTAGCATCGCAGGCCAAAGTAGTATTGGCGATAAGCAGTGGCTTAGGAAGCACTCCTGTCCTAGCCGTACCGATCATGATTTTATGATAAGAGCACAGGCTTTCGGATATACCTATAGCTTCCGTGGATTCTGCAAATATCTCCCCACAGTCCGAATTTGCAATGTATACGGACAATGCTTCCGGAAATACGGGCACAATATCCATTGCGTATAGTAGCTCGCATGGAAAGAAGATATTGACCATGGCACTGCGCGACGAATCCCTAAAAGAGTGGCTCATGTTTCTGCTTATTGCAGCGTTCATGCGAGCATACACCCCTTTTAGTCCTTTGCCACCAAAAGATGCGTCCTTCCAGCCATTGAGCGCATAGCCTGCAGCTAGAAGATTACGAGAACGCTGAGGATCTTCAGGGACCTGGCTCGAAACGACTCTGCCGAATCTATGAACAATGGGATTCATGCTACAGCATCATAGCCGAGATCGGGAATCGAACCCGACACCTGCGCATTACGAGTGCGCCGCTCTGCCAGATGAGCTATCTCGGCTTGGTGAGAACGAGCGTACTATAGCAGAAGCAAGCCAAAAAAATCAAGGCAAGGTCAATTATTATGTTGCTTTTCTGCGCTTATGATTTATCTATTGAAAGCTTGTCTCGCCAGTTCAGCTGCTCCAAGTACGCCAGCCTCGTTGCCAAGCTTTGCTTTGGCGAGAAAAAGTCTTATTGCTTCCGTGCTGCTCAAGGCTTGGATATACCCACCCAGAAGCTCTCTCATCCGCTTGCCAGCCATATCGAGCAAGCCTTCGCGAAGGCCAATCCCACCGCCTACTATTATGCGATCTGGTGCGACAGTTAGCGCAATATTGGCAAGAGTAAATGCAAGGTATTCAGCTTCGAGTCGCCAGGCAGGGTGTTTTATCGGCAAATTTTCTGGAGCTTCTCCCCAGCGAGCAGCTATTGCTGGTCCACTAGCCAGCCCTTCCAAACAATCGCCATGATAAATGCAGAGGCCTTCGAAGTCGTCGAGTCTAGAGTCTATTGTCCTGGCTCTTGGAACCCGCATATGCCCCATTTCAGGATGGAAGGATGCGCGCACAGGAATACCATCGATGACAATACCCGCTCCAATTCCCGTTCCTATTGTGATATATACGCAGCAATGCGTTCCTCGCCCTGCTCCCCATTTCCATTCGCCAAGGCCAGCAGCGGCTACATCAGTTTCTAGCCTGAGAGGAACTCCTAGTTCTCTGTGCAATCTCTGTGCGATATCTATATCGCACCAACCTGGTTTTGGCGTCTTTAGTAGATAACCCCAACGAGGGCTTTCGCAATTGCATTCAATGGGGCCGAACATTCCTAGACCAGTGCATTCAATCCCAGAGCCTTTGAAGAAACGGATAACCGCATCGAGAGTCGACTCGGGATCTGTAGTCAGGATACGCTCCATCTTTAAGATTCGAGGAGGCTTTTCTGGATTATTTGAATCATCGAATTGCAGAACGGCACAAACAAATTTTGTTCCGCCGCCTTCAATTGCACCTACTATCATATTTTGATCCTATTGCTGATTATTGGTTTCTTCGGGCAATGATTCCGAAGATAATTCATCCTCGAAAGGCTTCGATATCTTGATAAAATTCGGCGGATTCCGAAAAATGGCTTTTATATAGAAGAAAAAATCCTCATTTACACCATAAAAGTCAGTAATGTGCCCTATCTGACAATATCCTGCATCTTCCAGAGTGTTTTCTCCCAAGCTGTCCCTTTTGTCAGTCGACGTTTCAAATCTAATCACCGCAAAGGGCATTTTTTTGAGGAGTTCTTGATCGATCATTTCGAAAAGATGCTGGATTGCGTTTGTGGATCGATAATCGCTATCTAGCACGACGAAACGAATATCGAATGTAAAGTTTCGCCCTGCCACCTTATGGATGATTGCAAAAGCGACAAGAGTTTTTCCATCGCGCAGTTCTAGCAGGGTATAGATCTTGCCTGGCGCTTGCTGCCAATCTTTGAGGATTTCGAGCATAAGGTCGATTTCGACGCCCTTAAATGCTCCAGAGTTGCTTGCAACCTGCTCGTATTCCTTAAAATCCAAAGGAGAAAACATTCAGCTACCTTTTTTCAGCTACCTTTTTCCAAATGTTGGCGAATAACTATAAGATATGACTGCGATTGTGTAAACCCATATTTATACAGCAGTATATAATTATGTGAGCCCTATTTTTGCGCACAAAATACGATATTTCATGAAAAGTTGCATCGTATTTATAAATATAATAAAACATAGAACGCAGAAAGTTACAGCTTTTGCGGAATATTTATATAATATCTAAGCAACAGCGTTGGTTCTGCTTATTCTTCGGTCTTTTATGCTTTAGGTTAATCGGCCCAGACCTGTACAAGGTTAAGCAAAGTCTCCACCGAGAGCGCCATCTCTGAGAGAGAAGCCCATTCGAAGCGGCTATGGTAATTGTAACCACCTGTAAAAAGGTTTGGAGTAGGGATTCCCATTTCGGTCAAGCGTGAGCCATCTGTGCCACCACGGATTGGCTTCATTATAGGCTCGATATTTAAATCCTTTATGGCTTTCTTGAGTTTTTCGAGGACCTCGGGATGGTTATCAAGCTTTTCCTTCATGTTGAGGTACTGTTGCGTAACACTGAGTTCGACGTGGCCCTGAGGGAATTGCGCTTCTATGGCTTTAGCAAAAGTCTTTAGTGTGGCTATTCTCTCCTGCATATGGGAAGCCGAAAAATCTCTAAGGTATACTTCGACCCATGCGTGTTCGAGGACTCCAGATACTTCGATGGGGCAGTAATAGCCATACCATCCATCGGTGGCTTCTGGGCTCTCCGAACGCGGCAACATGTCGATAAAGCTTGCCGCCATGGCAACCGCATTGGCGAGTTTTCCGCGAGCAGCACCGATATGAATAACTTTGCCAAAGAAATCAGCCTTTACAACATAAGCATTGAAACATTCGGCCTCAACTTCGGGCGCTGCACCACCATCGAGGGTGTAACAAGCCTTGGCTCGCGCTTTCTCCAAAGGAAAGAGGTCCATTCCCTTGCCTGTTTCTTCGTCTGGAGTAAAATATATATCGATAGGCCCATGTTTAAGCTCTGGGTGTTGTAAAAGATAAGCAATGGCCGTCATGATTTCTGCAACGCCAGCCTTATCATCTGCTCCAAGAAGAGTGGAGCCATCGGTTACCACAATGGTATCCCCAACATGCTCATAGAGATCGAGAAATTCGTTAGGATCGAGCATATACTGCTCGGAGAGTCTTATTGCCTTGCCATCGTAATTCTTGATGACACGTGGCTGTACTCCGCTTCCTGAAACATCGCTTGCAGTGTCCATGTGGGCCATAAGGCCAATGCATGGCACATGTTCCTTGCCTGGGCTCGCAGGTAGACGAGCTATCAAGTAACAATTGCTATCGAGCTCAAGCTCCGAAATGCCAAGCTCTAGCAGCTCTTGTTCGAGTTTGCGTGCAAGATCCCACTGGCCTTCTGTTGTAGGTGTTTTTTCTGTATGCCGGTTGCTCTGGGTATCGATCTTTGCATAGCCGAGAAAACGACCCAGCATTTCTTCCGTGTAGGAACGATTTAGGTAATCGAGTATTGCTGTCATGATAGTTCAATATGACATCTGGATGATGGTTTGCGCAAGGGAGTCCTCATAAATTAAGGTGCAAATATCACATTTTTTGACATTGTATCTATTCAATCTTGTATAGCTCCGTCTGCGATTCTTGTACTAGGTCTTATTGCGGAGTATTATGAAATCCTATGGTCATTCCAACATATCCAACATTTGCTCCCCTTACGCTCGATGCAAGAGATATTCTCTATCCAGCTCTGAATCTGCTGCCAGATGGGATCTCGGAATTCACCTTTTCGGGGCTATATCTTTTCCGAAATACTTATAGCTATGAGATTTCGCAATTGTCAGAAGAAAAATTCATCATCTCAGGTCGATACAAGGGCAGAACATTTTTCTATATTCCCTGCTGTTTTCCATCGATGGAACAATTCGATGAGCTTATGCAGCGTTTCGACTACATGCGTCATCTCTCGGAATGCCAAGCCACAAAAAAAAGGATCGAGCTTGAAAGGCGAGGATATTCAGTACGAGAGGACAGGAATAATTTCGATTATCTCTATAATCGGGAAGACTTAGCCAGCCTCAATGGTCGTATATATCACAAGAAGCGCAATTTGGTTAATGGCTTTGTCAGCAGTTACGCTTGCGAACAGCGTCCTTTGAGTAAAGATCGCACCGCGGATGCGCTGCTGGTGCTTGAGGAGTGGAGAGCGGCAAAAGGTACGGAGGGAGACTACGCGGCTGCTCGCGAGGCATTAGAATACTTCGATATCTTGGGCTTGCGAGGAGCGGTCTACTATATCAACGATAAGCCCGTAGGTTGGTGCCTCGGCGAACCACTTGCAAAGGGCAAGATGTTCGCTATCCATTTCGAAAAAGCGATCGACAGCTATAAAGGCATCTATCAGTTCATCAATCAAGCCTTTGCTCAATCTCTGCCCAAGCATTATCTGCAGATAAACCGTGAGCAGGACCTGGGAGATCTGGGTCTTAGGCAAGCAAAAATGACTTATAGACCCGTAGGTTTTGTTAAAAAATACACTGTCGAGCGCCCTGAACTGGCTAATCTTGTTCCAGCGCCTATAGAGCCCCCCGCGGAGTGTGGGCCCGGCACTGTCCACGCCTGCGACGAAGATTGAAAGAATTGCATAGCCAAAGCGTCATTCCAGAAGCATAGCTTGAGCTTAGGGAAGTAGGCCTAAAAGCATATTGATCGCTCCAGCTCCAAGAATGACCCAGACACCATTGACTTGGGTGAAGGCAGTGATACCAAAGGAAGCAAGGGCAAATATCCATGGCATGGGAAGCGTATTTTGAGGCAACAGAGTCCAGAGTGTCATGATGATCATCGCCATGCTGCCTGATCGCAAGCTCTCATCGGCTAGGTCCTTTTTTAAAGGGATATATTTGGAAAAAGCTAGTGCAAGGGACATCGCTAGAAGCGGGAAAGTTATAACTGAGAAGGTCGCGGCTAGTGCACCAAGAAAACCAGCCTTTTGCCAACCTACCAGCGTGGCCGCATTGAGTGCGATAGGTCCTGGCGTGGACTGAGCAATCGCGATGAGTGAGCTAAAAGCGTCAGCGCTCATCCAGTTTGGGACGATCTCTTGCTTGATGAGACCTACAACCGACCAGCCTCCTCCAAATGCGACTATGCCTATCTTAAAAAAAGCGAGGGATACTCTTAGGATTTCCATAGAATCCTCCCAATGTATAGGGCCGCAATTCCGCCAATCAATATAAAGAAGGCGGCTGATGGGAAAAGTATGAGCAGCATCGCTAGTATCCCCACTTCTATGAAGGCTCGAATTGTCCATTTTCGATTTTTTGCAGTCTTCCAGAGCATCGAGCCGACAAGGCCCGGCACGACCGAACCAGCGCCCTTCAAAAAGCGCTTGAAAAGCTCGGAATCCCCATAAAGGCTGATAAAGCCTCCAACAAGGATAAGTGCTATAAAAGGCGGCAGCACTACCCCGAGAACTGCGGCAATAGCCCCTTTGACGCCAGCAATCTTATAAGAACAGAGAAAGGAAGTGCTGAGTGCAACTGGGCCTGGGAACACTTGGGCTCGAGAAAAAATCCTGTAGAATTCTTCTTCGTCTATCCAACCCTGCTTTTGGAAGGAATTGCCTATGACAGGAACGATAACATAGCCGCCACCAAGCGTAAGAGTATTGATCTGAGCCAAGGTAAGAAAGATTCTCAAAGGAGTCGGCTCGGTCTTTTTTGTAGATTTCTTAGTCTCCTTTACCTTAGAGGGGATTTTCATCGATCCTCCTGAATTACCAATTGTCATGCTTGTCGAAAGATATTGAATCGCAGATTCGCAATAGGGTTTCCTCCTCGGGTTCGGCTTCCAGCCAAGCGATATCTCCAAAATGCAGATATATAAGTCCTGCATGCACTTTTTTCTTTTGAAAAAGCTGCCGGGCTGCTATGATATAAAGAGCTAACTGGAGAGAATATTCATGAGGCAAAAATCTGCGATCGGTTTTCAAGTCAAGTATTATGACTTCTTCGTCTTTTTGGGCTAGGAAGTCCATTCTTCCTTCGATGATCCATTGTCCAAGTCCAAGGAGGAAAGGGAATTCACAGCTATATTTCTTTTCCAGGATTAGAGTTGAGAATGCGGGGGCTTCAAAGAGAGGAGCAAGTTCGCGCGCAGCGTTTTCTATGAGAAAACCCATATAATGAGGGGCAGTTTTCTTGGTGTTAGAAACATCGATGTCTGTGTCTGCCGCGCTCCTAAGTAGCTCGCGCGAAAGGGGAACGGATGGCCTATAGCTTTCCAAGGCCTTTCCGGCTAAAAGATGAGCAAAGAGTTCATGGACTAAAGACCCATAGGTGCTTGAGCTGAATGATTCCTGGGTATCTTGGGCTTCGAGGGAAGGTTTATCTGGAACTTGGATTTCAGATTGAGGCTGATATTCTGTTGGCATGAATATATGCTCTCTTACGAAATGTCTGGATAGCTTGCGCGCATAGTCCGCGGCAAGGGTCTCCTTTGAAATTATGGCATTTATGCTGCTAGTTGTGATATGTCGAGATTGCCTTTTAGTGATGGAGCTAGAAGGCAGATTCGTCATAATAGTATATGCATTCAAAACTTCTTCTGTTTTTGAGGAAATTTTGCATGATGTTTCTTTGGATGTCAGTGCTAATCCTTGTACTTCTTCTTGAGAGAGAAGTTCTTTTTGAAACAATCTCCTTTCATTTGACCCATGCGGTCTAGCTCTTTGTATTTCTATGTCAGAGACTAGCGGTTCGAAAAATAACCGCAAATCCGATAAATGAGAAGGCAATTGAGTTTTATCATCGCTATCTTGCGGCAGGAGATGAGCTCTGTCCTGGAACAGAAGAGCATGGAAGCTGTCTCTATCATAAGGTCTCTTCTCGGGAGCTGCGCAGAAGAATATTAAGTGGTCGATTGCCCTTGTACATGCGACATATAAAAGACGCTTAGTTTCCGCTTGCTCTTTCTCTATGCGCAGAGCTTTTGCTTGGGTCTGAAGAATATTGGAGCTACTCTTAATTCGATCATGAAATCCTATGTCTACTGTATAGAATCGTGTTTTCCCTTGTTCTTGATCCGACTCGAGAATTCCCCATAGCTCTCTTGCACCATTTCTGTTGGTAGTTGCTTCAGTCCATGGAATGATCACTATTGGGAACTCGAGGCCCTTAGATTTATGGATAGTGAGCAAATGGACACCATGCGCTTCTGCCTTTGGCACGGAATTGGTGTCGAACATATGCATATTTTGCATATAATCTCGGATTGATATCAAAAATGCGGCTATGTGCCCACCCCCTGCCTCCGTGCTTGCTGCTATGGTCCGTATGGCATTCCAATGCTCCAAGTACGGCAGGCGCTGCTCGTCACAGAGAATAGAAGCCTCGAGCTGTGCATTTTTCCATATATATGCTACAAGCTCCATAAGGGGCATGTGATCCGACTTTGGACGCAACTCCCAATAGAATGAAATCATTCGTTCTACTGATTTCTTATCATTGGGATTCAGTTCTTTTGGTATATCTGCCTCTAGGTCGGCCAGGCTCTTCTTCTCAGTGAGGATACTCACAAATCCGTCGTTCGAAATGCGACACAATGGACTTCGGAGCACTGCGGCTGTGGCAAAGAAATCCTCAGCATCGACGAGAAGGCGCAAGAGGTAGTAAAGGTCATTTATCGGCTCTTCGGAGAAGAGGCTGGCAGCGGTATCGCTGACAAAGGGAATGGCCAGCATATGTAGGTATTTTTCGAGCTCGTATTGACGACTCGTGGTGCGCATGAGGACGGCTATATCGCTATATTCGGCCTTTCTAAGCGATGTTTCCTGGCGTATTGCTCCTGTCGCCGCTGGATCCTGTGCTTGCTTTTCCTTTCTGATAAGCAGGGGATTCGAAGATTCGACAGCATTGCGTATCCACAGAGCCAGCCGAAAAGCCATTGACTCTCTTGCCGAATAGAGGCTGCCGGCTTCTTCAAGTGGTGTTTTGCTAGTTATGCAATGATATTCGATACGGGATGAAAAGTTTATGGGCTCTTCTTTATTAGGATCTGCTATGCTTCTCGTTTCCATGTCCTGATACCGAGCCTCGAAAGGTTGTGGATTCTCTGGTTTGGCTGGTTGCATAACGATGCGAAAAAGCCCGTTGAAGAATTCGATAAGTTGGCTTGTGCTACGGTAGTTTCTGGTGAGCGAAAGTGGAGCTGCCGTTAGCTCATCAGCAAGGCCCTTGAATACACTTACATCGGCACCACGAAAGAGGTAGATTGATTGTTTCTCATCTCCAACAAAAAACAATTTTCCTCTACTAATCTCCTCACCTTCTTTGCTTAAGAGAAAAAGGAGTTGTTTCTGAAGCTCGTTGTTATCCTGGAACTCATCGATGAGGATATATTGAAAACGAGAAGCCCAGAAAATGCGTCTGTCTTCATGCTTTGACAGAATGTCTACTGCCAATGCGCCTAGATCCTTGTAATTCATAATATTGGCTATTCGCTTTTCTTTACATAGCATGTCGGCGTATTCATCGAGTCGATCCATTACAGCGTAATAGGTCGGCAAGAACTCCTCGAAATCCACGAGCTGAGAGATCTTATCTTTAAGCGATTTATCTTTAAGTTCTTTGGCAAGCTCCTTGATTGCAGATTCTGTTTCATTTCGGCCTACGCTTCGCAGATTAATAGCGTGTTCTGGCTTCTCCATGTAATTGAGAAAGTCTCTCAAGCCTGTAAGATCACAAGAAAAGCAGGAGGCTGCTTTTGCTGCGCGAATAGCCTGATTAGTTCCTTCTTTGAAATCATGGTTTGGTTCGCGCTGATCGATTTCCAGAATATTGAGTGCGATATCGTGTATCTTTTTTGAGATTTCTGCGGCGACCTTCCTGAATTCTTGTTCTCCAATCTGAGCCGAGGCGCGACAGATCTGCTTGCCTTGCCAATGTGGTTCGACATTTGACCTTCCGAATGATGAAAAGAGGTCTTGAACCACAGCTTCAAAACCAAAGGCGGCAACAAGGCTTTCAAGCCCATTTTTCCCCTGATTTTCTAGGACAAATCGATATGCGGTCTTTTCTGCAATGCGTGTGCACTTGTTCTCGTCGATTTGAAAGTCTGGAGTATAGCCATATAAGGTGGCAGCCTGAGCCACGACTTCTCGGCAGAAAGAGTCGAGCGTCTGGATATGCGCTTGCACAAGGCTCTTGGCAAGACCTGGACGGTCATTTGCAAATGGACTCAGTGCCTGTTGTACTCGCTGGAACATTTCTGCTGCCGCCTTGCGAGTAAAGGTAAGAGCCAAGATTCGCTCTGGATCTACATTCTTCTGAAGCACAAGATATAGAAAACGGCCGACGAGTGCTCTTGTTTTACCTGCACCCGCTCCCGCCGTAATTATAGCTGTATCCTCGGTATAAGCAGCCTTTTTTTGAAAATCGTCGAGCTCGAGCACTTCGGGGTCAAATGAATCCTGCTGCGATTTCATTATAGCTCCAAAAAATACCAGTATCTGCAAAGAGGCTTGAATTGACAGTCTGCACAAGCTGCACGATTGAGTGCAGGATCGAGGAATTTACCTGCTTTTACCGCCGAGGAGGCCGTTCGCAGCATATCTCGTAGTGCAGAGCGGACGTCTCCCGTTTCGTTAGTGTAAGTATATGCTGATTTCATCTTGGGCACTGTTGGAGGCTTGATATATCCAAGAGCTTCCGCTTTTTCGATCGACCAATAGAAAGCCCCCTCAACGCGGCCCCCAGAAGTCTCTAACAAAAGAGCATAAGAAGGTATCTGGATTTCTTCGAGCAAAAGCGCATTATCATCATATCCGTTTTCTTCTTCATCTTGGATTTCCTCTTGAGTTTCATTAGAAGATATTAGTTCGTCTAAAGCTAAAGCCCAGGGCATGGCACTAAGTTTCATTTTAGATATAGATGGTATGCGATTCTTTTTATAATCCACAATTACATAACATTTTATGCTACCAAGGCTTTCGTCTTGCCTGCTAAAGAGGCAGTCGATTCTCCCTTCAAGGATGGCTTCTTCGTCCACAAATTCATGCTTTAATTCTACTTCGAATCCTTCGCGCTCGTAGGCTGAAAACATAGTCTGCTCGAAATTCCAAAGTTCCTGGAGTCTATGGCTTGCACGTGGAATAAGAGCCAATAGGATAGGGCGAAGTCCATTTCCATACTCAAGGAGAGTTCTCTCAGCTTCGATGCTAAGGGCTGAGTACAGAGCTCTCTGAAATTTATCTTCAGTTTGTCCATCTTTATGGTTTCGCGGGAGTCTTTGTATAGCGCGTCTGTATGCGCTATGGTAAAAGTTGCCGATAGCTATTGCGCTAGCATCCTTCGCATAGACATCAGCTAGGCTGATCTTGCTCGCAAACCAGCGAAACCCACACCGCGAACGGTCTCTGAGCGAAGATGAGCTAAAAATAGCATAATCCTTATTTGAATCGATACTTTTAGTTGCATCCAAAAAACGACGTACTATTGCAGTCTCGATAGGTTTTGGATGAGAATAGTTTTTTGTAGCAGTCTTTTGTTCTTCGGAAACCAAGATAGGCCGAAGCCTATGCTTCGTATTGGCGGCGGTCCTTATTGAAGGAGGAAATAATGGGTAGGCCGCCTCATAATCTTCAAATCCTTCGATCGCAAAAGAGAAATGGCTTGGTGAGACCTTGTGGAGATTTATGGCTTCATTGGCATTCTCTTCCTTCTCCTGCTGGACTATGCTTGCAAGTTCCAATGGAAGAGCGCTTCTAAGTTTTAGAGAAGGAGCCAAACCTTCCTGTGAGGCTCCTGTAATATAATGGGAAAGCGCGGCAATTCCTGCAGTTGTATCGAAGTCGTACACATGCACCGCATTCTCTTCTACGAGAGGTATATAGCTTTTTTGCTCGAGCACAGTCATAAAGAGCTCAAAGGGCGGAATAGAGAGGTTCGGGGAAATATATTCATGGTCTATCCAACCCTGGAGTTCGTCTAGGGCAAGACGCATCGAGCGATCTGTCTGTATATTGGCTCCGAATCCGCTTGTGTCGACCCAACGCTCGAGAAAACCGAGTATATGATCATAAAGCTTGGAAAAGGAGCCAGCCTTGGAAATGAACAGAATGCTTTCCCAAAGCCTTTGATACATCTGAGCCGTCGATTCTGGATACAGGCCTGTCTTAGCAGCGTCTTTCCATAAACTGTGTATATATTCGGCATTTGGAGATGGCGAAGGAAGATGCAGATGCAGTGCTGTATCTCGCAGCGCTTTCCAGCCTTTTGGATCGCGTTTTGTAATATTGGCAAATTCAGCAAATGCATCGAGGCTTTCCAGAGTCAAGCCTTCCCGAGCCGCATTTTGAATGGCAGCCAGTAGTCTTCCAATGGGTGATATGGATAGTGGCTCGCCTCGGCGAATAGAGATCGGAACACCATATTCTGTGGCAATCTGACGAAACCAAGCTGCCTTTTTCGCATTTAGCCCACATATCGATATAGCAATATCTTCAGGCTCGATGCCTTGTTCGATTTCGCTCGATATTTCTTCCAGAATCCATTCGATTTCATCAAGTGAGGAGCCAAATTCGCGGTAAAGAATAGGAGTCTTTTTCACTTTTTCTTGAGTTATGATGTCTGGGAAGACAATCTGGCTTTTAGCCTTGGAGGATTCTTTTGTGCTTGCTTTTTCGCCTAAGATTGCATTGCAACCAGTATTTCTATCGCTTGGCTCTTTTGTATCTATAAGCCCAAATCGGATAAAATCATCTTTGAGCCCATAAGCTCGAACTTTCATGTACATTGGCAAGTCAAGAGGGCACCTATGCGCATCGATAAGTCTAAAGCGATCAAGAAAATCGAAGTAGTCTTCAGCAAGTAATTCTATTGCCTCATATTCTTCCCTTATAAAGCGATATGAAGATACATCGAATGCGGCGTTGCGTTTTGTCAGGCTTTTGATCTCGAATAGGGAGGGGACGAGGTGTACGAGTCTTGTAAGATTCTTGGTCGAAATTTCCATCGAAGGAAGCAAAGCAGATAATCCTTTGTCAGGCCTTTTTTCTCCTCTATTCTGTTCCTTTGAAAGCACTTGGAGGGCCCAGATCCAACGGTCGATGGGCTTTAGCGTGCATAATTCATAATGTTCATTAGCCTTTGCCACATATAGTAGGAAATTCTCGAAACCCAAAAAACGATCGAGAGCTACTGCCTTTGATATTTCGGATTTTACAATAGCGTGAGCCCATGAATCAGCGCTGTCTTGTGAAGGAAAAACAAAGACAACATTCTCGTCTTGCAGATTTTGCGAGATATCGCGACCAAGCGGTGTTTCTATAAGTGATCGATATTGTTCTGCTGTTATAGTCGAATTTATAGATTTTGGCATAACTCGAATAATCTTCCCCAAAATGCTTGCTATCTTTGGCCTTTCTCTATGCTTGCGCGATAGACGCCATATATTCAAGCATCGTGCCAGTCCTATAGCCTGCGGCAATAGCGTTCTCTCTCAGTATTTCAGCAACTTCTTTCCATGATAGATATTCTTTCCCTTCTCTTTCCTTGGTTTCTTCTTGAATCGAATCAATCCATGCAAAAGCTGGCAAAAGACTTGCAAAGGTCTCAAATCGCTCCTTATTAAAATATTCTATTCCGCGATATTGATTTATATTGAGAGCTTCACGCATCAAAGGATCAGAAAAAGCCCAAGCGCAGATTTCATTAGCACGTTTATCTGAAACCTGAGTAGAATTGATTGTACCTTTTGTGTCAGAAAAAGGTCCATTTTGCCTCAGTGCCCAAGCAATTGCTATCTCTGCGCAAATTGAGACGTGGTATTCTGTGTCGTGATTATCGCTTCTGCGGCTTAATCCTGCCGCAAATTCAGTCAGTTTTTTGGAAATTCGATACTCTTTGACTATGCGAGCTACTCCCTCATTGAGTCCATCAGCTGCAAAAGCCCTTGCCAAAGCCCTCATGAATGAATAGATCAAGAGGATCAGTCTATATTGCTGATATTCCGAATCGGATGCACCGCCATCGCTAAGAATCGTTGTGGTAGTACTGGTACTGGTGTCAGATTCTGACGTTCCATAGAGCAACTTGAGAACTATTCTAAGCCACGAGCTTGCGGCTCGGACTGCATCGCTTCGGGATGCAGCGAGAGTATCATCGCTCCCTGCAATCTCGCAAAGCCTCGAAAAGAAAATCTCTGAAAATATTGTCGCTCTTTGAATAGCTTCTTCTCTCGAGAGGTTTTGAATCGTCTCTATGCTGCTGAGGCTACTTATCGCATTATGGAGCGATCGATAGAGCTCAGGTTGGTCAGCCTCGAGCAAAGCATCGTCCAGGTCGGCTATTCCTCTCGAATCAACTATTTCAAAGAGCCTTGTGTATCTGCCCTCGGTGTCGTGCACATTTGTAATGTCGAGGAAAACTTTGTTCTGGTAGCCTTCTAACGTTACCTTGAGGCCACGGGAAGCAATATCTTCGCTTCGGAATATATACCATAGTCCAGAGCGAATCTCATGCATGATGACATAATTTCCAGGAGAGGAATCGATCTTGAGCGCACTGGCCAGACTTACTGTCTTAAGGTGTTTCTTACCATCGGCAGTTTTTTGGGCAAAAGCAGAGGAGCTGTGAATTCGCCCCGATGTACGCTCCCAATGGTTGTTGTAGAACACCAGAATTCGCTGCTCTCCCCAGCCATTGCTGTAGGCGAAGACATTTTCGTCGATTGTTCCATCGTCTCGCATATAATCAAATAGATAGAAGTTTTCCACTTCAGAGAAAAGCGGGCGCATTCGAAGCAGGGGGAAAATCTCGCGTTCATGGCGTGCAATGAGATCTCTGTCTGGCGTTTCATCCCAATAAGACCGCTTAAACTCCATGCCATACTTTTCGGTAAAGCCTTCGATTTGACCGTGCGCGATCATAGGCAGTCCTGGCATTGTAGCAAGCATCGTAGCAACGCCGAAGTATTTATCTCCCTTGCCAAATTGAGCAACTGCCGTCTCCTCGTCGGGATTGCTCATAAAATTGACGAAGCGCTTGAGAATATCTCGATCGAATTCCTGTGTATTCTTGATAGTCAAGCGATATAGTGAGTTTTTCTCATCTTTGAGCATGTTCATAAAGGCAGAATTATATACACGGTGCATACCTAGGGTTCGCACGAAATAACCTTCCATGAGCCAGAATGCCTCTGCAAGCAGAAGCGTATCCGGAGCTTTTTCCGCGCATAGATCTACTACCTCTCGCCAGAATTCATTTGGCATTGCCTTATCGAAGGCCTCATCGCTCATGGTATGCTCTGAACGCGATGGAATTGCGCCCCCCGAGCCTGGTGCGGGGTACCATAAGCGCCTGATGTGCTGTTTTGCGAGCACCATTGCAGCATCGAACCGGATTATGTTGAAATGAGATGCAACATGCAGGATTCGCTCTTTTACAGCCTCGCGCGAAGCTTGGTTTAGAAAGTCTATTTGTGCGGTATCATTCCAGGGCATGCCAGTCCCATCATTACCATGGTAAATGTATCGAACTTCTCCCGTATGACGATCGAGTCTTTTGAATACCACGGCGGCATCTGCGCGATTGTAATAATGATCTTCGAGCCAAATCCCAACAGAAGGATCTCCGGAAAGATCGGGGCCATTGAAGCTATAACTGGGGAATGGACAGTAGGAGAGACTCATGAAAAGCTCTGGTCTTGTACGCATCCAGAGCGAATCGATGCCCGTATGGTTCGGAACCATATCGGCAGCAAGCCTAATGCAATATTGTCCACAACGCTCGCGGAATATATCTAGTGCCTCCCAGCCTCCCAGCTCGGGGCTGATCTCGTAGTCGAAGAGGGAGTAAGCAGAAGCAGCTGCTTCGGAGTTTCCACATAGCTTTTTTATCTTTTCGCTTGCTGGACTTCGCTGCCATATTCCGATGAGCCATAGGCCATTTATCCCACGTTCGGCCATGATTATGAGCTCTTCCTCGGGAATCTGATCGAGGCGGGATATCTCTCTTGAGTAAGTTTTTGAGAGCTGGTGCAACCAGACAAGAGCATTTTTTGCAAGAAGCACAAGAGAAGGCATCCAATTCTTGTCGGGGCTAAATTTTTCATATTCATGCAAGCTGCTTCTATACTGATAGGGGATAGCAGGCCCTGGTCCGGGTGGAAAACGCGATCTGGTCTCTTCGTTTATCATGTCGATTCCAGCAAGCAAGGTGAGCCTAAAGTCGCCTAAAAGGGTTCCCCAATTCTTGATTATCCATTCGAGCTGATCCTTGAGAGAAGTAGGTGCGTGCCTTGCTGGTTCTCTCAAAAAATTGATGAGGTCAAGGGTTTTTCCATCGCCATAAGAGATGCCTGGCAAGGTTTTTAGAGCATCTTCGAGACGAGCAAAGACCTGCAGATAAGGAGTCTTTGCAGAGATAGAGCCAGGCAATGTGGTTCCTGCCGGCGAGACTCCATCATCGAAAAGGGATCGATATGGGCTGCATGCTGGATTCTCGTTAAAAAGACGAATTAGAATCAGCTGCTCTATTATGAGTTCTCGATTAGGCTTACTAGAGCCATCGCCAACAGGGCTTAACGATTCTAGCCAATCCTTGGGCTCTGCAAGGCCATCGTAGATGGGAGCAGGGGGGAATTCTATAATCAATTCTTGAAGCACTTCCCAAAACGCTTTGCTCTCTTCTGCGGAGGCGAATGTTTTAAGTGCAATCTCTTCGAGCAGTTTTGAATATTGCTTTCGATAGAGATCGATGATAATCCTAAAAGCCTCATCGATCAAAGAAAGAGCTCTCAGCTCTCCTGCAGAAAGCTTATATTTTTGAGCTACAAAGCGCGCTGATACGGCATCGGGCAGAGCGATAGCCCCCGAAGGCGTCCAGAGGTACTTAGGAGGAATATTTTGAGAGCGCAAGGTTCTAAGAATCTGCAAAGCCATCGATAAGCTCCTATATCAACTATACTAGGTATTTTTGCGGCAAGCAACGCGAGGAACAAATAATTCGATCGGACGATATACTAATATTAGATCTTCTGTTATGATAACAATTTGACAAAGGAGGTCGATTTGTCTGGTCAAGTCGCTCACGAAAAAAGAAAACAGGAGATTCTAGAAAAAGCTCTCGATGTGTTTATAGAAGAAGGTTACGCAGACACGACTTTCCAGAAGATCGCCGAAAGATGCGGAATCACTAGAACGATCCTCTATCTTTATTTCGACAACAAGAAACAAATCTTCGGCGAAAGCATAAAGCGTTTTCTTGCCTCTCTCGAAGCGGAGATAGCGCTTATTGCCCAGGATCAGAACCTAATGAGTGGCGAAAAAATATTAAAGATAAGTGAAATTTTGGTTGAAGCCTGTGAGAGAGAATCGAAAATGCTCTCGGTAGTAATGGATTATCTTCTAAGATTAAAGGCTTCCGGAGGAAGTCCAGACGAAAAAGTAAGGCGTCGAACTGTCCGCATGCGGCATATCCTTGCAGATATTGTTATTGAAGGAAAAAAGCGCGGCGAATTCAAGGAATCGTCCTCGGTAAAAGGCACAGTTGAGATGTTTTTTGCACTTGTAGAGGCTGCTGTATTTCGTCTTGTGGTACTTGGGCGAAAGGAGGCTGCAGGGCTTCAAGAAGCGCTTTCTCCTTTTGTCGATAATATGCTGAGTCCAACTTTTGAAAGAAATAGAGAATAAAAAGAATCAAAGCTTCATTGATTCGCTAAGAGCAGTGCTAGCGATAAAGAAGTTCATGATTTTATGCTCCATAATAGATACTTCGGAGATATATTTAAAAGTCACATCAGGGATTCCATTTTGCGAGATCCTGGTTATTCCCGCATTATATGCCGCAAGAGCAGAGAATTCATCTCCATTTAGATTGATATATTCTTGGAGATGGCCTATTCCGAGCTTTGCATTTTGGTATGGATCGTAGATCAATTTTTCGTTCACCTTGCCATATACAGAAGAATTAAGCTGGAAAAGGCCACTGTTTAGTGTACCTGTTCGATTGGTAGATCGAGCTCTCGGGTTGTATCTGCTCTCCACATAGGCTACAGCAAAAGCAAGGCTAGGTCGCATATTGTTAGCCACAGCATTATCTAAAATAGCTTTAGCAACACGTTCCGAATTAGTCATAGTAGAAAAGAATTTAAGAACTTTATCTTTTGTCTTTGGATTTGCATAGAGCTTTGAAATAGGATCATCATAATCATTTATATTGCCAAGATTTATAGAAAATAAAATACTTGATGATTTATTATTAGATTTATATATTGAATTGGTTTCGTATAACCTTGCAGCATTAGAAATCACAAAAAATAATGCAACACAGAAAGAAGCAACAAATACAAGCTTTATCGCTCTTATTTTTGTAATATTATTCGACTTATAGCAAGATTCCATTCGGAATATCCTCCCGAACCTCAACATAATTTTATCCCATTAAATAAAAAGTCTTGAAGATAATAATGCTAATTTATAAAAAATGTCAATGCGCAAAAGTGTAACAAAATCTATATCATAATTGCAAAAATAGTTAGATAAATTACGATAACCTCATATGAATTGATATTGCAATATGTTGATTTTGGGATAATATTGTGTTTTGATTGTGCAAATAAAGGAGATTATAAATAATGGCTCGCATCAAGACAAAAGAAAAGCGAACGCTTATTCTTGAGACTGCGAAGAGACTTTTTGCTGCCAAAGGAGAGAGCGTTTCGATGAATGGGATAGCCAAAGAGATTGGCATTCCCGTAGGCAGCATTTATACATATTTTCCTTCAAAACAATCGCTTATCGAAACCATTATTGAAGAAGGCTGGGACGAGTATCGAGTTTGGGTAGAAGATAGAATGATCTCAATTATGAATTCTGGAAAGCAAGACGATAGTCGCGAAAAATCGCTTCGCGCATTGTCCTTTCTAGTGGATGAAGCGCTGCCCAAGCTCTTCAGCGATGTTGAACTCATTATGATTCTGCTTGCTGGGGCAAGTTCCACTGCTAGGCTTGAAAAGAAACTACAATATCTAAGTGCAATGATCTCTAAGTTGGTCGAAGACTCTTCTGTCTCGCTCGACTTTCCGCTAGACGGCAAATTCTATCGCACTGGCATCATGGTTTTTCTTTTGGGAGCGCTCGAGACGATCAGGATCACTTCAAAGACAGATATCGATATCAATGCTGCAGATATTCAGGTCTTCCTTAGACAGTTAATGGAGAATGCGCTAGGTCATTCTTTGCCCGATAGGGACTGAGTGAACGAATCCAAGGCTTTACGGCCATTGCGGCTATGCTGCCAAGAGGGCGAATGAATCTTGTTCGCCATTCAACCTCTGAATAATAGTCTTCTAGCGACTTGCTCCTGAAATGCAGAAGCATTTCTGCCTCTTCTGAATCTGTAAACCAACCACAATGAAAGTCTCCTTTAGCAAATAGCTCGTCGGGCAGAAAAGATGAATTCCCCAAGCCGAAGGCCCGCATGAGCCTATCGAGATAAGCTCGATAAGTGGTTCGGCAAGCCGGTCCTCCGCCAATATTGAATGTCCGGCCTTCAATGTTCGAAAGGCTACAAGCCATGGCAAATGCACGGCCCGCGTCTTCGGTATGCACAACTTCGAAATGCGTCGAAGGAGGCACATCGAAGAGCATGGGATCAAAGGGGAGCCAATCACTCGATACTACATAAGACAGCCTCAAAACAACCCAAGGAAGACCACTTTCTCGAAGCAAGTTTTCGCACTTGTTCTTTGTGATGCTATAAGTGTCGTTTGGATTAAGTGGATCGGTTGTTGAGATCCATGGATTGGCAAGTCTATCGCCATATATCGAGACACTGGAGGCATAGACAATGCGTGGAGGCACTTGAAGGCTTTTGCATATTTCTATGATATTTCTAGTCCCCCCGACATTGATTTCTTCGCCGAGCAACGGCTTTTGATTAGATAGAGGAGGTATTATGGCGGCAAGATGGACTATCGCATCTATTCCTCTGTCTCCAACAGAGCCAATAGCATCTTGAATGCTTTTTTTGTCAGTAATATCTCCATAGAAGATTCCTAGTCTATGATGCGCATTGTTCAAGAGTTCACGCGTTCTTTTTTGCTTTTTCGAACGAGCAGAGGGTTGCTCAAAAATGAACACTTCATGACCTTTGGCCAGAAGAGCGCTGATTGCACTTGTTCCAACATTTCCAAATCCACCAGTCACTAAGATTCGCATAGTTCTCCTCACATTTGACTATATCGCTTACTATTATAATGAATGAACGTTCATTCAGCAACATAGAACTTTTCAAAATTCGAGGTTATTGCTCATTGACCTAGTTATGGGGCTTTCGTTACACTTGCCAAGCTATGATCACAATCGATGAACTGCGCAGAAAATACATTGAATTCTTCAAGGCTCGAGGCCATGTCGAGATTAGCGGGAAGTCGCTCATCCCAGAGAATGATCCAACTGTACTTTTTACAACTGCAGGTATGCATCCTCTCGTGCCATATCTGCTTGGCGAACCACACCCTGCTGGCAAGAGGCTGACCGATTATCAGAAGTGCATCCGCACCGGAGACATAGATATGGTTGGCGATTCCAGTCATCTGACTTTTTTTGAAATGCTTGGCAACTGGTCTTTGGGCGATTACTTCAAAAATGAGGCTATTCATTGGTCCTACGAGTTTTTGACAAGTCCAGATTATTTGGGTATAGATCCTGCCAAGCTCTCTGTTACTGTATTTGCTGGCGATGAATCGGTGCCGCGAGACGACGAGTCGGCTTATTTATGGAAAATTGTTGGCATCCCTGAGGAGAGAATATTTTTCCTTCCGCGCGAGGACAATTGGTGGGGTCCCGCTGGAGAAACTGGCCCCTGTGGTCCGGATACGGAAATGTTTGTCGATACGGGTGCGCCTGCCTGTGGTCCAGATTGCAGACCAGGCTGCCATTGCGGCAAGTACTTTGAAATCTGGAACGATGTCTTTATGCAGTATAACAAGAAGGCAGATGGAAGCTATGAGCCCCTTGCTCGCCCTTGTGTCGATACTGGCATGGGAATTGAGCGCACTGTTGCCATGCTACAGAGGAAAAAGTCAGTCTATGAAATCGAGGCCTTTACCCCAATCTTGAGCGTACTTGAATCTATTACCGGTAAGACTTATGGAGCTTCTAGCATCGATCCCGAAATCGATCGAAGTTTTCGCATAATAGCAGATCATATTCGGGCGGCGACATTCATTCTCGGAGACCCTAAAGCTGTTTTGCCGTCCAATATTGGAGCTGGATATGTGCTCAGGCGCTTGATTCGCCGTGCGGTTCGTCATGGACGAAAGCTTGGTATCGACGGACTTTTCCTTTCAAGGCCTGCTCAAGCAGTCATCGATATCTACAAAGAGCCCTATCCCGAATTGCTTGAAAATGCCGGTCGCATTTTTGAAGAGCTCGAGCGAGAAGAGAAAAAATTTCTCGAAACTTTGCAGAAAGGGGAGCATGAATTTGAGAAGATCTTGCCAAATCTTCTAAAGAATCCAGATAGAGTCATGCCAGGAAGGCTTGCTTTCAAGCTCTATGATACCTATGGTTTTCCTATTGAACTGACCGAGGAGCTGGCAGCTGAGCATAAGCTCAAGGTAGACAAGCAGGGCTTCGAGGAGGCCTTTAAGAAGCATCAAGAGCTTTCAAGGGCCGGAAGTGAACAGGTTTTCAAGGGAGGATTGGCAGACCATTCGGAAATTGTGACGCGATACCACAGCGCGACTCATCTTTTGCACAAGGCATTGCGCTTAGTGCTTGGCAATCATGTTGCTCAGAAAGGCTCGAATATAACAGCCGAACGCTTACGCTTCGATTTCTCTCACCCCGCCCCGATGACGGCCGAACAAATCGCGGCCGTCGAACGCATTGTGAATGAACAGATAGCTCGAGATCTGACTGTGACAATGGAGATGATGCCTCCAGAGGAAGCAAAGTGTGCCGGTGCTATTGCGCTTTTTGGCGAGAAATATGAGCCTATTGTAAAAGTCTATTCGATGGGCGATTTTTCAAAGGAAGTATGCGGTGGTCCTCATGTCTCGCATACTGGCGAGATAGGAAAATTCAAGATAATCAAGGAACAGTCCTCGAGTGCTGGGGTGCGGCGTATCTACGCTGTGCTGGAATAGGTATATGCTATTCTGGTCTCATTCTTTTGAGAGCTTGAACGGCTACGCGGTCATCCTCAGGAACAAGGCGCAAAAACCATGAGCCTTCGCATTTGACTCTTTGCCACCATACTTCGCGTATGGCTTCTTCAAGGAGCGACTTTAAGCGCCACACCTCTTCGTCATAATCCATATCTTGCTGACAAAATATATATTCTCCTATGTCAAGACAAAATAAAGGGGTCCTTCCTAGATTTATATCATTTGGATCATTGGGAGCTATTGTTTTAATATATTTGTTTTCTGCCAAAAGATATACTGCAGATGGCTCGAGCTTGTCAAAAACCTTAGGTCCGTCTTTGGTCATTGTGGAAAGACCTTCTTCTTCAAACTCCAGCAGCAGTTCAGACTTACAACAGAGAATATCCGACAGAGTCTTTGCTTCGATAATCCGAGGTTCTTCTATAAGGACATAATCGATACTTCGGCATAGATGCAGAATTCTGAGTTCGATTTCCATAGGCGCATTTTCAAATCTTTTAGCTATAATTGTCAAGAGAGAAGCCAAGTTCAAGGATCAATAGAGAAACATAGATATGCATATATACCGCTCAAAGAGTTCATAAAAACCTTATGCAAAGGCCGTTCAGATGGTGTTGGCGTGTACGACAATCTTATGTAAAGGCTACTCAAAATTCCGCTGGAAATCTTCTGAAATTGGTGATAGACTAATTCGAAATGTCCTTGCTTGATCAAATTTCAGGACCAGCCGACCTGCAGGGCTTATCTATGCCCGATTTGCGGCGTCTCTCACAGGAAATTCGGCTTAGAATAATTGAGACTGTACAGCGCAATGGCGGTCATCTTGCATCGAATCTGGGCGTTGTTGAGCTTACAATCGCGCTTCATCGAGTGTTTCAATCGCCATACGATGCAATAGTCTGGGATGTTGGACACCAGTGCTATTCTCATAAGATTTTGACAGGTCGTGCAACACGATTCGTAACCCTTCGGAGAAAAGGGGGTTTATCGGGGTTCCCCAAGCGAAAAGAGAGCAAGCACGACATCTTCGATACAGGGCATTCTTCTACAGCCATCTCTTCGGCTCTTGGACTTCTTCAGGCCCGCTTGAGCACAGGCCATGATGGCAGAGTGATTGCAGTTGTGGGCGATGGAGCCCTTACCGCTGGGCTTTCGATGGAAGGACTCAGTAATGCGGGTCAGTTGGGTTTGCCTCTTATCATTGTCTTAAATGACAACCGTATGTCTATCTCCAACTCTGTGGGCTCGATATCAAGATATCTTTCAAAGCTTTCAGCCTCTGTACAATATCAGTCCTTGCGCTCGCGTGTGGATGCGATGGTTTTGAAGATACCTCGTATTGGTGAAACGCTCTTTTCCCTTATCAACAGGACCAAGCGAGCCATAAAAGCTATATTCTTCAAAGAGAATCTTTTTGTCGATTATGGATTCGAATATGTTGGGCCTATCGATGGGCACAATCTTGTCTCATTGATAAATGCCTTTAAGCATGTCCGCAAGCTGAATAGGCCAGTTGTTGTCCATGTAGTGACAAGAAAAGGGAAGGGGCTAGAAAAAGCAGAAGAGGATCCAGAGACTTTTCATGGCCTAGGTCCAGCATGCCCTGATATACCGGGGCCTGGAACGATCAGTCACGGAGAAAGTTTTACATCGTGTTTTGCTAATGCTCTCATAAGATGCGCAGAGAAAGAACCACGCATGGTTGCGATAACTGCTGCTATGGCCTCAGGCACAGGGGTTTCGAGGCTCAGAGAGCGCTATCCACATAGAGTCTATGATGTGGGCATTGCGGAACAGCATTCAGTGGCATTTGCTGCTGGTCTTGCGCAAGGTGGTCTGCGGCCAGTGGTAGCTGTGTATTCTACTTTTATGCAGAGGGCGGTCGATCAGGTGTTCCAGGAAGTAGCGCTGGCAAAACAGCCAGTGTTGTTTGCACTCGATCGGGCTGGAGCCGTTGGAGAAGATGGCGAGACTCACCAGGGAATCTACGATATTGTTCTCTTTAAGGCCATGCCAAACCTGTTGTTCTTTGCTCCTGCGGATGGCCAGGAATTATCGGCTTTCATGGATCTAGCTCTTACTCTTGATATGCCTTGCATGATGCGATATCCCAAGGCTTTCTCACCTTCTGTGACTCTTCCAATAGCACCGCTTGAGATTGGAAGAGGGGTTTTTATGCGCGAGCATGATGATGCAAGAATACTTATATTGGCTGTTGGACCGCTCTCCTATATTGCAGCCGAGGTATCGGATGAACTAGAGACAAAAGGGATCGTTGCGGATGTCTACAATGTCCGATTCATATCTCCGATCGACGAAGAACACCTTGTCGATATCTGTTCTCGATATGATGGAGTCTTGACAATCGAGGATGGAGTTTTGAATGGTGGTCTTGGAGAGTCTGTTGCAGGAATACTCATGCGTAAAGGCATGCAGATCAAGATTTCTTCCTTGGGTTTTGGATCGATGCCGCTTGCTCAAGCAACTAGAGAAGAACTTCTTTCGAGCGCAGGCCTAGACTCAAAGGGCATACAAAAAGCTCTGTACGATCTCTTGAATAGTCTCGATCTATCGAAGCAGCAATTAGGCACAGGAATCCCAGCGAACTTATCTGAAAGATTATCGACTCCTAGCGAGATTCAGCATGCGCATTAGCGCAAAAAGAATGCAAGCGAATAATCACTCAAGCAAGCTAAGACTTCCGAATGGGCGTTCACTGGAAATAGGTAGTGCCCCAGAACATTTGCCTTGCATAATGGGTATCGTCAATATCACCAAGGATTCCTTTTTCGAAGGGAGCAGAAGGCTTGAGCCAAAAGCCGCAATCGAGACAGCTCTCGACATGATAAGGCAGGGTGCTTCTATTATAGACTTTGGCGCTGAGTCTACGAGACCGGGTTCCAAAGAAATCGATCCAAAAGAGGAACTATCAAGAATTTTGCCTGTTTTAGAAGGCTTCAGGGCAGTAAGCGATGCCGTAATTTCGGTCGACACACGTCACCCCAAAGTCGCAGAAGCAGCACTTGCTGCTGGAGCAGATATAATCAATGATATCGAAGCATTACAAAGGCCAGGCA
>JAKJFY010000169.1:0-1122 GCA_022704665.1 Spirochaetota bacterium
GTTTCATCCTTCGTAGACGTTTTTGCGCGATACCTACCACAGAGCCGTACATCCGCTACCAATGAGGATAATTCGTTGCAGGATAAGAATATAGAAAGTAGCGGCAAAGTAGCGGTAGCGGCACAGACCCGCTACCATATTGACACACTACCTGAAAGTAGCGGCACCGATCCGCTACCGCTACCATACCCGCTACCAAATAATGCTATGCTAGATAAAGAAATAGCTGAAAAAGTAGCGGATGTACGGGTTGATGGTGCTTATATAAAAAATGCTATAGAAGGAGAGGCAATGAGTAACAACTTTACAAACGAAGACTTAGAGATTGTAGGCAGCGTTTTTACGCGATTGATTGAGACTAACAAAAACGGCTTGTGCGTAGCAAATTGGCGCCTATCATGCATGGCTGAAGGCGTAAGTTTCGAGGCGTTCGATAAGATAAAGGCTTACTACGATACTACTGGCGTTTATCACCACGTAAGCCGCGGCGTTGTGGCTACTGGCAAGCCTTCTACGCAAGAAGCGGAGTTTGTCTTCTAAAATGTTGCGGATTGCAAACGCAACAACAACACAACCGCAACATGATGATGTTTTTATGGCATAAAGAGATACGATATAAATGTTGCGTGTTGCGGATGTTTTGGAGTATGGAGAAAAGACATGATAGACGAGAAAGATGTTATGGGAGAGAGATTCGCCTTTGACCTTGCAGCAAAGTTTGGTATAGACCTCACAAAAGGAAAGCCTCTTATTGGCTATGAACTTTATGAGTACGTGGCTTGCGAGGCATTAAAGCGTGGCGTTAGTGCTGAAGCGATGCAGCAGTACGCAAAGCTATGTGGCGAAGCCTATAGAAGCGTGGAGGAAAAAACATGGAACAGGTGAACGACTGGAACTTTGTAGGAAGTCTTCACGTGATAGGCACACCGAAGGCGCAGCCGCGAGTCAAAGGATGTATCCGAGGACAGCACGCCGCAATCTATACACCTGGAACAGCGAACGGCTGGAAGGATACGATACGCTTAACCGCAGCTTCCTTGGCAGGCCGTGAGTTAACTTCTCCAATATACTTACAGGCGAAGATCATACTACCAAGGCCGAAGGCGCGGCGCAAAGATTATT
>JAKJFY010000170.1:0-1111 GCA_022704665.1 Spirochaetota bacterium
TGCCATACGCGAAGCAAGAAATCAACGAGAGGCTCCGAAGGTGGAGAATTCTTAAGATATGCATTCTCAATGAAATTACGTTGCTTAAGTGCCTTGAGAACTCTTGAGGCATCATCCTTGGAAAAATCGTCGCCACGAATAAAAGCGATAATTGCATCGACGGTGAGCGCTTCTGATACTGGCTTTTTGACAATTTCTTTTTGTTCAGGAAGGTTGCTTGGTATACCATCTGGGCTTATTCCGTTGCGCATCCAATCTGCGACGACGACAAGCGCTTCATCTCTATCAGAAGTACCAGTAGACCTTCGAGAGGAATAGCTATTGGTTAGCGAATTCCAAAACTGAGCATAGAAAACCCCTTTCCTCGATACAAGAATGAATTTTCGGCGCATGGCTCCTCCTTGTTCAACCTTCCGGTGTACACCGAAGGTGGACAGTGGTAAAAATCCATGGCGCCCGCTGTCGGGTAGTCAGGTTTAATTTCTTATTTTTTAATGAATTATTCTAGCCGAGATCGGGAATCGAACCCGACACCTGCGCATTACGAGTGCGCAAGAATACTTCCTTCCTTTTCGTTCAGTTTTGAAATTCATTGTTATTATAACACTTTATTACAATAAATTGCAATAGCTGCTTTGTGCTTTTTTGCAGAATTTTGCACTATTCTTTGATGCTTTTTCTTAAATTTTTTCTCAAAGTTTAAGAATAAATTTCTGGCTTCTTTTCCTGAATTGTTCTAGCCAGATATTTTGCTGGGACAACTGATATTCAAAGTAGCTCATAGTTGCAAATAATTGCAACAATAACAGTTTTTGAAAATTAAAAAAGTTAATTGCTTATATAGCAAATAATTATTTAGCCCTAATGTTCCATATTTCATTGTGCGTGCATTTGTGATATAATGACCTTAGAAAATTGATAGAAGGCTATCAGAAAATTTTTATGGAGGGATAGTTATATGGTAAAAAAAGATAGGAATATTTCATTCTTCGAGTATCCGGTTGTGATCGCTGCAATTACTGCGTTAGAAAAAACAACCAAACTGCCGCGTAGCGTGCTAATTCGTTTCTTGATCAGAAAGGGGCTCCAGGCTGTTGCAAATACTCCGGTT
>JAKJFY010000171.1:0-1111 GCA_022704665.1 Spirochaetota bacterium
CCTGGCAGCCTCCTATCGTCCCTCCTGGTTTACGCCATTTTTTGAGCTACTACCCAGAGAGTAAGAGCGCGGTGGTACTCTACGATGGTCCAGAATATACGAGCCGCTATAACAATTGCACGATCTATTTTGCGCCGATCCATAAGGCCTTTGCAGCCCTCAGCCTTTTGTGATGCCGACAAAGGCGACAGGATTTACGGGATTTTTTGACGGGATGATCAGGATTTTGCAGGATTGACATGATTCTATTATTATAGGGTAGGAAAGCCCAGAGAAAAGCAAAAGGCAAGAAAAAGATAGACGAAAGCCACCCCCAATCTCAACCCACCTTCGCCGCCCCTCTTTCTTTTTTCTCTTTTTCTTCCCCCAAACCAAAAATCCCGTTCATCCCTATCTTATCCCGTCATCCCGTCCTTTCTCTTTCCCAATAAAAAAATCCTGTTCATCCTGTCTTCATCCTGCCATCCCGTCCCTTTCTTTTCCCAACCAACAATCCCGTTCATCCCTCTCTTATCCTGTCATCCTGTCCTTTTCTTTCCCCAAACCGAAAATCCCGTCAATCCCTCTCCTATCCTGTCATCCCGTCAACACATTATCCCGTTCATCCCGTCAACAACTTTTGCACATCGGCGCAATGCCTGCCTTGCGTGCGAAGGCCTTGATATCGTAAAGCGTTTCAATACCAAGCGGGAATGAATATCGCCAAGGCTAGCGTGGAAGGTTTTTCCATGTACAGAATTACTAAATTTTCAGTATTTCGTAACTGATTCGTTTTAAATCTTCGAAAAATTCCCGTTTATCGACCGTGCCGCTCCAACGGATTACATCGAAACGCTGTTCTGGAAATGAAGCAATAATTTCTGCAGCGCTCACTTCATCAATTCCAGCGTCTTTCCTTGTTGCTTGGGTAAAAACTTCTTGCCAATCTATCGGATATTTTTTCCAGATAGCCCATATATCCGCTACATCTTTTTCTGCATATCTATAAAGGGCACCTATTTTATTCGTCAGTATATTTTCTATGGTATCAATGGTGCCCAGAACTGGATGCTCAAAAGGTACACCTACTCTATATGCAATATCATTGACAAAATCCATTTTTAAAACAATT
>JAKJFY010000172.1:0-386 GCA_022704665.1 Spirochaetota bacterium
ACCATGCTTTCAGATGAGAATCAATTTTTCTATGCGAGGCCGAGGCTTACGGAATTTATATCTGGAAAATCGGCTTTTGAAAAAATACTAATCCATGATGAAGCATGGTATAAAAAGAACAATATTGAGCTCTTGAAAGGTCTAAGCGTTTCCTCTATCGACACTGAGCATCAAGTACTTTATGGCTCTTTTGGCTCCCTCAGCTACGACGAGTTGCTCATAGCCTCGGGCGCATCTCCTTCATTTCCTCCTTTTTATAGACCGCAGCTCGAAAAAGTCTACGCGCTCCGGACCAAGGAGCAAGCAGACCACATCATTGCCACAGCGCAACATAGCAAAAGTGCCGCAATCATCGGAGGAGGCCTTCTGGGAATCGATACCGCATT
>JAKJFY010000172.1:396-1108 GCA_022704665.1 Spirochaetota bacterium
AGACAGCTTCCATCTCGAATGAGAAAAACGGATTGACCCTTGCTTTTGCTGATGGCACAAGTATTTTGGCCGACATGGCGATCATCTCCGCTGGGGTCAGATCCAATATCGCATTCTTGAAAGGCACGAAGGTAGCGACAGGTCGCGGCATCACCATAGATCATCAAATGAGAACAAATGTTCCCCATATTTATGCTGCCGGCGACTGTTCTGAGTTTGAAGGCAAGATGTATGGTGTATGGTCGGCAGCAAAAGAGCAAGGAGAAATTGCAGGTCTTGCGATGATTGGCCAGGATGTCGATTATCGAGGAAGTGTCATCGGCGCCAGAATCAAAGCAGCGGGCATTGATGTCGCTTCCATAGGCGATTTCTCGATGACGCCTTCAACCACTGTGGAAGTTTTCCATGAAAAAGACATTTTCAAGAAATACTTCCGTGAAGGAAATAAGCTCAAAGGCGCAATCCTGATAGGCGACACATCAGATTATTTCAATTTGCAGAAAGAAATTGCAAAGTAAGGTCTACAGCTTGTTCCATGCCTCTTTGTATGATATGAGCGTTTCACAATCAGCATTATTGGGCAAGGTAATAACCCCGTCGTAAGATATTTTTTTCAAAATAGATAAAAAAAGAATATCATTCGGCATGCTCAAAGCTTGCGGGGATGCTGCTTCTCTTCTGCTCGATCCAGCAACCTCTTCAAGAGAATCCA
>JAKJFY010000173.1:0-1101 GCA_022704665.1 Spirochaetota bacterium
AACTACGAATTTATCCGAAAAGGACCCATCTACCAGGGAATGGCGAGCAAAGTCAGCGTTACCGCGGACTTCGATGGCGACCCCACCACCGCGGCCACCACTGAAAAAATTTGGGTGCCCGTCTACTACGACTACGACAAGTATGCAGGAGATGGCGCTCTAGAAGCCATTCTTTCAAGACCCGATGAGTATCGCCATCTTTTATCGATTATCGGCGCAATGCCTCTAGCAAAAGCCATAGAACTCCAGTTATCTACTACCATAGGTTTTTACCGTAATTTCCGACATGTTGAAGGCGCAAGTGAGACAGCCCTTCTTTTATACGCAGGTATTGTGGTACATTTGCCTGCAAAATAGCTGGTCTTTCAATCTTATCTTTCAAAGAGGAATTTGTGTGAAAAAGAACATTATTTTCGTGGTGATCGCTTCATTTATCTGTATTTTTTCGCTTCCTGCCTCTGGCCGAAATCTTCAGAAGATCTATCCCATAGATTCCGATGTCTATGAAGCTATAACCGCACTCTATATAAGCCACTCTATATAAGCCACTCTATATAAGCCAAGTGCTTGCCCTTCCTTCCACCACTGGGCCATGGAGTGCCGATGAGCTTTTGAACATGCTCGAAAATATAGATATAGCCAGGTTATCGGGTGGTTTGTTGACCACATATCAATATGCGTCTTCAGAGCTAAACAGTAGTGCAGATACTGTCAAGTTTGGGTTAGGCGCTAGCATCGAAACCTACTGGCATAGCAATACTACTGATTTTGTTGACGAATCCGACTGGGTAGTCGGTTTTGAGGATGGAACATGCTCAAGAACAAGCTAGGATTTGCCCTCACCGAAGGAATAATGTATCAATCGGCTGACAATGGATGGAGTACGTCTAAAGGCCCGACATCAACGCTATTTGGGCAATATGCCCTAACTACCAATATTCCCCTTGTTCCTCCTGCAGTTATGGATGACCTCGATTTCAACGTTCCTTTCCGCGCTTTCGGTGCATTTGGCGGCAATGGCTGGAGCGTCGAGCTTGGTCGCGAACAACTTTCCTGGGGCCCAGGAGAATCTGGCAACTTTGTGATAGGAGATCATATTCT
>JAKJFY010000174.1:0-1081 GCA_022704665.1 Spirochaetota bacterium
GAATAGCTTTTGGGAAGCGAATTTGTCAGCTTATAGCTGCTTGAAAAACCAGAAAGCGAGTTCTTCAGGAACCCCTAAGTAGTAATAAATGCATAACACCCGCTTCAACATGACTCCCCGGCCTGTCACGCAATCTGCATTCGCTTCGCTCTTTTGAGCAAACTCCGCGCCAACCTGCTCACTCACGCAGGACGCGTCTCGCAAGTTACGCACACGCTAGGCTCGCTATGGATTGTTAATTGTGTTATGGCTGTTTTCTTAAAGAGGAGGATAAAGAGTAACATGGTAAATATTCGTGAAAAGAATGATTCTGATAATAGTTGGATAACAAATCTGCTAGTCAATAACTGGGGTGGGGAATCAATTATTACAAAACGGAAAGTGTATTTCGTACAAGAACTAAAAGGCTTTATAGCTGAAAATGATCACCAATCAATAGGATTATGCTTATATAATATTGCGAATAATGAATGTGAAATATCTTTTCTTGAAGCATTTCAACAATACAAAGGCATAGGGACTGCCCTAATCAATAAAATATTCGAAATTGGCATAAAAGAGCATTTGAAACGGATATGGTTAATAACTACCAACGATAATATTGATGCTCTTAGGTTCTATCAAAAGAGGAATTTCATATTGAAAGATATTTATAGGAATGAAATAGCCGAAACGAGGAAAATTAAACCGAATATTCCACAGAAAGGATATTATAATATTCCAATACGCGATGAAATTGAATTGGAATATATTATAATATCGTAAATGTTGTGATACCGTTTTTAATTCGCGTAAAATTAGTTGGAAAAACATAAATATTAATTCAAGACTAAATATTTTATTTAGTATAATGTTTTTTGTATTAAGCATAGATTGTAGGAGCCTAACACTCGCTTCAACCGGATAATCCGGCCTGTCATGGTTTGTGCGGCGTTGCTTCGATGCTAGCACAAACCGCGCCAATTTCAGGCTCGCTGGTTAAGCGCACGTTAGGCAGTGGCCGATCTATTTGCAAATATAAGTAGGGTTTTTCAATGGATATTCCACGTATTTTCAACATCACCGAAAGCGCTCACCGCAT
>JAKJFY010000175.1:0-229 GCA_022704665.1 Spirochaetota bacterium
GCCCTTATACGGCACGATTACCATGTCGTGGAAATAGTCGCGGTTGCCCTGCACCTGATCAAGAAGCTCTTCTTCGTCCCGAAAAACAATCGATGCGATGCCGGAAAGCCCGGGTGGCACCTTGTCGATTTCGCGCTTGACTGCGTCCGAATATAAATCGTAATGCCGACGGACAACCGGTCTAGGGCCAACAATGCTCATTTGCCCAACAAACACGTTTGCAAGCTGT
>JAKJFY010000175.1:308-537 GCA_022704665.1 Spirochaetota bacterium
ACTTAAGGACCTTGAAGTCTTTGCCGCCTTTGCCAACGCGCGGTTGCAGATAAAAAATATAGTGCTCCCCGGTGAGCTTGAGCCCAATCATGATGGGAATCATAAAAGGAAAGAGCACCACGATAGCGAGCATTGAAAAAAAGATATCAAAAAAGCGAATGAGCGCAGCCTGCAGCATCACATTCTCCCCTCCACGAATTCCCAAGTGTCTTTGTTGTTCTCAGAGATA
>JAKJFY010000175.1:546-1080 GCA_022704665.1 Spirochaetota bacterium
CCCGGTGAGCTTGAGTGCAATCATGATGGGAATCATAAATGGGAAAAGCACACGATAGCGAGCGCCGAGAAGATTATATCGAAACAACGAATGAGCGCGGCCTGCAGCATCACATTCTCCCATCCACGAATTCCCAAGTATCTTTGTTATTCTCAGAGATATCGACCACATAGAAAAACTTCCACCTTCGGACAAGAATTACCCTTGTCCTTGCCTGACCAATAAATCCCGCATCATCGATGGAGAGAAAGCTATTATTCCGCACGAGGCTTAAGAGCACATAGGAATATTTTTTTAGGTCTGAATATAATAAACGGCTTATAACACTAAGAAATGGATCCATATTTCTGTAGCTTTGCGCGATGACTATAAAATATTTCAATTGGGAAAATCACCGCATTTTTCTAGATTCAATATATTCCTTTATTTCTTCCATTACTCCAATATCAAAAGTTACGGGATTAAATCCAAAATCTTGTGTTGCCCCACAATGATCAAATTTTCGAGGCTCAACTAGGCGCTGTACTTTTTCTC
>JAKJFY010000176.1:0-568 GCA_022704665.1 Spirochaetota bacterium
GCCGGAAATATAGGGTTCACCGGTTCTCTGAAACGCCCGTATTATATGGAGATATGAAGGAAAACGGCGGATCGAAGGGACATAGTTGAGCTTCGTTTTTTGAGACATCAGGGTTCCTCTAATAGCTTTGCATGAGAGACTAATTATTAGACTTATGTTAACCTATACTTATGTATCGATAAAAGTCAAGCGATTGAATCAACATTATCCGGTATCCAAAAAGTTCAACCATATTATAAAAGAAAGGCGCTGAGGAAAAGGAGGTAAACCTCAGCGCCAACGCTCATGAAAGGCATATCGCATCATTTTTCTTCAAGTGTTTCTATCCATAAGTATATCATAAGGCTAATGGATATGCAACTTATTGCGATTTTTTTTGCAATTTATGCAAATTAACAAAAGGAATCGCTTAGGATCATTGGCACACTCAGTCCCACCAAACCCTGCCCGAAAAATCAGCATGGACGCATGAACCGGCATGCCGAATCGAACAAGCAGTTCTCACTTCTCCAAACAGCGGAGATAATCTCCTTGAGAATAAATCCAGTGTATTCCCTCTGGCAACATC
>JAKJFY010000176.1:578-818 GCA_022704665.1 Spirochaetota bacterium
AATAAAATATACCGGGATTTCAAGAAGTTCGGAGAGTATAAGAGCGGGCATGATGGAACCATGAGCTGCGGCGACAATGAGACTGGGTCGAAATTCTCTGGAAATTTTCTCCGCAAGTTCCAATAGGAGTGAAGGCTGAGAACCTAGCCATGTGTAATGATCTTGCACTGCCGTATACAAAAAGGAAGCAATGCCTGATGGAATTCCAAAACAAAGCTCATCTATGGCTGATATGGCTTG
>JAKJFY010000176.1:963-1062 GCA_022704665.1 Spirochaetota bacterium
GATGAAGCGGCAGGTCATGTTCCACACAGATTTTATAGTTTAGCAGTATGTTTACAAGAGCTGGAGTCAGCAGATACAAGCGGATTGCCTTATCAAGCA
>JAKJFY010000177.1:0-1059 GCA_022704665.1 Spirochaetota bacterium
ATGTATATCAAAAAAGCACTAAATATTGAATCTGAGATTGAATGGTTAGATTTTCCATATGATGACAATAGACTTTCAGGTGATGGTGAATATATTGGTATAGAATTTTTGGATTCATATAGTGATATTTTAGCTCAATGGAAAAAGTTTTGGCCTTCACTGAAAAAGGCGCAACATTGGGATGCAATAGCTAAAACTAAAGATACTTGGCTTTTAATTGAAGCTAAAGCTCATTCGAAGGAAATGATATCTGATTGTACTGCAAGAGAAAAAAGTAAAGAAGTAATTGAATATAGAATGATGGAATTAATAAAAAGATACAATATTACGCCACAAGGTAGTTGGCTTAAAAAATATTATCAAAAAGCCAATAGAATTCTATTTATTAGCTTTCTCGAAAGCATAGGGATTAGAGCTCAAATAGTATTTATCTACTTTATAAATGGATATAAAAATATTGGAATAGAAAACGCAGAAGAATGGGAATCACTCATCAAAGAGCAAGATATGTATCTAGGAATTGAAAAGAATGAGTGGGTAAAAGATCATATAAAAAACATAATAATTGACTGCAAAATGAAAAAAATGGGTATCTAACAACCGCTTGAACCAGACTCGCCTGTTGTCACAAAACTTGCTTTCAGGCTACGCCTGGCAAGTTTTGCGCCAATTTGCGGCTCGCTGGTTAAGCGCACGTTAGCCAGGAGTTGACCAAGGTCTGAAAGCTCTATTACTTGATTTGTCAGTACCTCTCTCTTTTGAAAGCTTATAGTCCATAGGAATATGAGAAATGTTTCTTCGCGCGCCTTGTTGCAGTTGGATTACTGAAACTGAAGTAGGGGCTCCTGAATAAAATCTAAAGTATTGTATAATAATATAATAAGAGATATAATAACCCCATAAATTGCACGAAAAACGAGCGAAAAGGCTCAAAACCCGTGCACTTGAAAGGGAAAGAATGTACCGAATACCAGAAAAAGTGCCTGAGTTTGAGAAATTCGATATGGTCTTCGGAGGGAAGCTCAACCGTCAGAATCGATGGGTAATTCTAGCGGAATT
>JAKJFY010000178.1:0-300 GCA_022704665.1 Spirochaetota bacterium
CTATATCTTCCGTAGCTTGATGTGTGACTCCATCTATAGCGGCAGTCAGTCCACCATGTGAAGACAAGAATTTCACGTTTAGATGAGGATAGCAAATGAATGATCGGATAGCTTCGAGAGCACGCATGGTGATGAAAACACCATATCCGCAAACTATTACAGTGCGCCCTTCGGCGGCCATTCCGGCCGCAATTGCCGACGTGCCAATCTCGGCTATGCCCATGTTGAAATAGCGATTAGGATATGCTTCATGGAAAAGATAAGAATAGGTTGACTTTGCCAGATCGGATTCAAATACGA
>JAKJFY010000178.1:322-1056 GCA_022704665.1 Spirochaetota bacterium
GCCTTGTAGGAATTTTTGCTGGCATAAAGTTCATTTTGATTCTCCTTCCAATTCTAGACACGCAGCTCTATATTCTTGTTCATTGGGGGCTTTTCCATGCCATTCTACTTTGTTCTCCATAAAGCTCACGCCTTTGCCTTTTATTGTATGAGCAATAATCATAATAGGGCGATGACTAATGTTTTTATTTGCTTTTTCTAGAGTTAGAAGTATATCAATCATATCATGGCCACATCATCGGTGGTTCCATCCAGCTGTAGATTATTCTTATCGAGTATTGCAATTAGGTTATCAAGCTTATATTTTGATGCTGCAAGTGAGGCTTCCCAGACTATGCCTTCATTGATTTCCCCATCCCCCAAAACTGCATATACTTTATAATTCTTATTAAGGTATTTTCCTTCCAATGCAATTCCTACTGCTTCTGCGAATCCTATTCCCAACGAACCAGAAGATGCATCGAGTCCCGGTAAATATGTTGCAATAGGGTGCCCTTGAAGTTTGCTATTATTTTTTCTCAGTGTTGTTAGTTCTTCTATAGGGAAAAATCCTCTCTCTGCGAGAGCTGCATACCAAATTGGGCATGCATGACCTTTTGAGAGTATAAATCTGTCTCTGTCTGGCAATTTTGGATTCGATGGATCGATATTCATTATATCAAAGTATAAAGCTGTGACAAAATCCGCAGCGGATAGAGATCCTCCAATATGTCCAGATTGAGCCGTATAGACCAT
>JAKJFY010000017.1:0-33257 GCA_022704665.1 Spirochaetota bacterium
CCTCCGTACATTCTCTTTATCGCCCTCCTCCCTACATTTTGCTTCAACTTCTTATACAAGGTTCGTAGCAGTAAACACAAAACCCACGAGTTCCCGCGCCGTAGCCGTTACGGCAATTTTGGCTGACTTCCCCCGATAGATCGCCTTTGCAGACTTTTTTTGCAGGCGATGAATCCCTTTGTCAGCTTATGTGATAACCATTTCGTCCATTCCCTTGCGACGTTCTTTCAATGCAGCGTTCGCAGCGTATCGGTAGCGATAGTGCCAGCTCGACTCGATGAGCAGCTTGCGCAGATGGCTATTCCCGGTCTTGGTAATCCTTCAATCCGTTCATGCCGCTCCTCTTCCATGGTGATCTACCGATAAGATATTTGTAATACCCGCTTTATCACGGCTAACCTACGTTTTATATCCGGGAGGTCACTTCATATTGTCTTGTCTCATCCTGTCATTATATCCAAAACTTAGAACTTGTATCCAAACTCTCGCAACATGGCCTTTCGGGCAACCTTATCTTCTGCGCTCTCTACGCCTTTAGGTGAAAAACCATCGACCACGCCGAGGATCGCGGCTCCTTGATCCGTAAGAGCCCTTGCTACTTCGACAGGATTGGCTGTCGCACAGAAAATCCTGCAGGTTTCTGGATTTGCCTTTATGCGATCCAGCACATTCAGCGGATACGCACCAGGGCCAATGACAAGATAAAAGCTATGACCTGCGCGAACCGCCATGGCCATCTTTTGAGCTACCTCTACCAGATATGGATCGGTACCTTCTGTGCGAACGAGGCATGGCCCAGAAGCTTCGCAAAAGGCAAGACCAAACTTTACTCCTGGCACAGAGTTCATCATGATCTCTGCGATGTCCTCGACGGTTTTTATGAAATGCGATTGGCCAATTATTACATTGCAATTCGTCGGAAAATCCAGCTTGACTGTATCGATGGTCATAATCAAAAACCCTCCTTGTGGTAATGTTTCTCATTGAATCTATTTCATTGTCAAGATAGACTTTTTAAAATTCTGCTCGTAGCTCATTTCCTCAATAAAAGCCAAAATTCGCTGCAACTCATGGTAAGAGCTCTAGTCCTGGAGCTAAGCAACATGCCCGATAGGCGCAGCATAGATGGCAAACATCTCTTCCCCATCAAGTCCAAGATAGGCATCCAGTTTTTCTTGGTCATAAGCGCCTATCGCACAGGTTCCTAGACCGAGCGATTCGCAGGCGAGATAGAGGTTCTGGCAAGAATGACCCGTATCTAGAGCTACAAGTTTGTATGCGGCCTTGCCATAGCGCCACTCGCTTCTATAGGGAACTGCAGCCCATATCACCACACAAGCAGCATTCCAGAATTGCCCATTCAGCGCTTCATCTAGAGCAACCGAATCATCTCCCTGTCGCTCAAGCACGAGTTCATGCTCGACTGGAAGATAACGATATAGACCTACATTAAGGCCCTCGACCTTGTGAGCAAAGATATAGATGTCTAGCGGGTGGCGCGCGCCGCCTGAAGGAGTCGTGCGAAAAGAGAATTTGCCGCGATTCTCTTTTACGCCTTCGATCGCCCAAAGCAGATACGAGAGTTGCTCTATTGTCAGAGGCTCTTCGGTATATTTGCGCCGCGATTTGCGATTATTGAGAAGGTGGTAGAGCACGGCGGCGCGCTTAGACACATCAGGAATAACTTTTTCGCGGCTCTTCATGTCCCTGCCGGAGCTTGCTTCGTTCTTCTGTTCCTGGGTTTCGCCAAATGCCTTCAGAATACTATCAGGAGGCGGCAGGTCGATTACACAGTCTTCGGGCGCTGGTGGCTCTTCTTGCGGAGGAACAGGCACTCCCTTCGATTGATCCGATTGCCCTGTCTTTACTAAATGCCAGTTGGATTTGAGAAACCAACTTCCTTCGAAACGCTCGTATTGCATATCAAACTCCAAATTTACCCTAAAATTTTCTCTTTTCGCTCAATATTCTTTCTGCTTCTTCGACCGCTTTGCGGATCATTGGATTACAGACTTTTTCGGAGAGCTGTCCGGCTTTTACGATGTCGCGGCCTTCCGTGGTCCAAAGATCCGCTCCCTCCAACAAGATTCTGCATTCGATGCTACCCTTGAAGGCCTCAAGCTTCTCCATGTACTCTGCCACTATCTCATACAGCGCTAACTTGCTATCCTGATCGGCCGAATCAGCGGCTCCAAGAGCTAGCGAAAGAGCCATGATTCCTCCCGTAACAGCACCACAGGTCAAGCCCATACGCCCTATTCCCCCTCCAAATCCCCCTGAAATACGATGAGCCAAGGAAGGCTCCAAGCCCAGTTCCTCTGCAAATACGGTAAACACCGCTTGAGAGCAGGCCGATCCAGCTACGTGTAGTGCTACTGCTTCATCCGCTCTTTCCATACTCATCCTCCGATGATAATTCGCTTTTGCCCTGTAGCGGCATATGTCACGATATCTTTCGCGGCATTCATTACCTGAAATTTCTCGCTGTAGTTACCGCCTTGTGCCAGCCTTCCACAAGATCAGCCCTCGATTCTTCTGCCATTCGCGGCGAAAATTCCCTGCGCATTCGCCAATTCTTGCGCACATCATCGAGGCTATTCCAATAACCTATCGCAAGACCAGCAAGGTAGGCTGCTCCAAGCGCAGTCGTCTCGCTCACTTCGGGAAGGACGACCCTGGTTCCTGTGATATCGGCTTGGAATTGCATAAGAAATGAGTTTTGGGAAGCTCCACCATCGGCCTTTATGCAGGAAAGCCGTCTTCCGGAATCCTTTTCCATGGCTTCGAACAGGTCCATGGATTGATAGGCGATAGATTCTAGCGCGGCGCGAATAAAATGCGCCTTCGATGTTCCTCGTGTAAGGCCCACTACCGTACCGCGTACTTCCGAATCCCAGTAGGGTGCTCCCAAGCCCACAAAAGCCGGAACAATATAGACTCCCTGACTATCTTCGACCATGCGAGCAAATCTTTCGCTCTCTGCAGAGTCAGTCAATAGACCCATCTGATCTCTCAGCCACTGGATCACCGCGCCGGCTATGAAAACAGAGCCTTCTAGAGCATAGGTGTAACCCTTGCCAAGATCCCATGCAACCGTTGCGAGCAGATTATGCTTCGATTCAACTGGGAAAGGTCCTGTATTCATCAAGGTAAAGCAGCCCGTACCATAGGTGTTCTTCACATCTCCCGGCTCGAAGCAAGCATGCCCGAAAAGTGCAGCCTGCTGGTCGCCTGCTACCCCAGCCACCGGAATTTCGGCACCAAATATATCCTTTTTCGCTATACCAAAGAAGCCCGAAGAAGGCCTGACCTCTGGCAGAATGTCCGCAGGTACTTCAAGAAGGCTCAAAAGCTCTTCATCCCAATGCCGTTCATTTATATCGAATAGCATTGTGCGGCTCGCATTGGAAGGATCGGTCGCATGAACTCCTGTAAGATTATAGATGAGCCAGGAATCGACAGTACCGAACATAAGCTCACCCCGCTCTGCGCGCGCCTTTATTTCGGGATATTCTCGGAAGAGCCAGGTCAGTTTAGTGCCAGAGAAATATGGATCGAGCACAAGGCCTGTTTTTTGCCGAATCAAATCCGCATCACCCTGCGCTTTCAATTCGTCGCATATCGAGCTAGATCGACGGCATTGCCAGACAATTGCGTTATGGACGGGCTTGCCTGTAGCGCGCTCCCATACAATGGTCGTTTCGCGCTGATTCGTAATGCCTATTGCGGCAATCTGTGTCGGTTCGATCTGTGCCGCCTCTATCGCGCCTCTTGCTGCCTTTAGCTGTGTGCGCCAAATCTCCTCGGGATCGTGTTCGACCCAGCCCGGCTTGGGAAAAATCTGTCTGAATGGAATCTGCTTTACGGAGATGATGATGCCATCGTGATTGAACAAAATAGCCCTCGAAGTCGTTGTGCCCTGATCTAGGGCAAGAATATAAGTTGAATTGCGGTCCATGTGGCTATTATAGCCTAAATTTGAGGCTATGTGAGGGGAATATGACTCTACATCCGCCATAAAATTTTCGCTTGCCCATTATCGCTTATCACACAATAAATCGATTGAGTCGCTGATATTTAATTGATATATTAGTTCCATGAAGAAAGACGATGGCCCTGGGATCAAAGACAGGATTAAAAGCAAAGCATCCGCAATTAATTCAGAATCCCTTACTTCTTCTGTATATGAAGGGCTGAAGCCCCACCTCAATGTGGGTATGCTGAAGCCTGGCCAATTCATCGATCTCACTGCTCTAGGGAATGAGCAATGTCTATCTCGAACTCTCTGAGAATAAAAAACTAATGGATACCATACAAATTCTCAAAGAAAAGCTATATTAGGAAATGATATGTCTAAAATCGACGAAGAAAATATGGCCTCTGGGATTGTATTCGATATACGTAGGTTCTCCATTCACGATGGTCCTGGGATACGGACGGCGATATTTCTAAAGGGATGCCCGCTACACTGCCTCTGGTGCCACAATCCTGAAGGAATTTCTTTTTCTCCAGAAATATTGCGCCGAACAGAGCGCTGTGTCGATTGTGGAACATGTGCAGGGCTTTGTCCTCTAAAGATCGATCCAAGGGCCGAGGCTGGGGGCCTTTTATGTAAAAATTGTCCTTCTTTTGGATGTTGTGCGGAAGCCTGCCCCGCCGAAGCACTCCAGATAATAGGAAGGCGCATGACGGTTAGTGCGTTGATGGAAGCCATACGAGCAGATCTGCCTTTCTACGAGGAGTCGGGAGGCGGAGTAACCTTCTCGGGGGGAGAGCCATTGGCGCAAAGGGATTTCATCCTTGCGCTTCTAAAGGCATGCAAATCAGAAGGGATCCATAGTGCTCTCGACACATCAGGCTTTACTGATAGGGATTTTATGCTGGAAGCGGGGATGCTCTCGGATATCGTTCTCTTCGATTTGAAGCTCCTTGACGAAGAAGAGCACAAAAAATTTACAGGCGTCTCGAATAGGAGCATTTTGGCAAACCTATCTGCACTCTACGAGGTAGGAGCTAATGTAGTACTGCGTCTTCCGCTTATTCCAGGAATAAACGATGCGCCGGAAGATCTAGAAAAGATGGCTCTGTACATTTCCACTATCGAGGCAAAGCTCATAGAGCCGAGGCCAATAGAAATAAGGCATAAAAATGAAAAGCCCATAGAGACAGGGCCTATCTCAGACAATCCTTGGCCCGATATCCAATCGAATATGCCAAGCAAAAAGGCACATATACTGCCCTATCACGACTCGGCAAAGGACAAATATAGGTTGCGGCAGCAAGAATATGAGATGACTGGGACTGCTATTCCTTCTACTGAAGCTATCGACAGAGCTGTCTCGATATTCGAAGCCGTAGGAATTTCAGTGACGATAGGTGGTTAGCAATCCTATTGGAGGTAGCTATGAACGAAAGAATAAGACGTCTTCGAGAAGAGAGTTTCAATGCTAAACCAAGTTTCTCGGCTGAGCGAGCACTATTGACTACCGAGTTCTATAAGGAGTGGTATGGCCGTGTTTCGATGCCCGTCCTTAGGGCAATGAACTTCTATAATCTATGCGAAAAGAAGACTATCTATATTGGTCCGGATGAGCTCATAGTAGGAGAGAGAGGGCCCAAGCCCAAAGCCGTATCTACCTTTCCAGAATTGACATGCCATTCCGAAGAGGATCTGCGAATTCTCGATTCAAGACAGATGACAAGCTACTCAGTTTCCGCAGAGGACATGGAAATCTACAAGACAAAGGTTATCCCTTACTGGAGAGGCAGAAGTCTTCGCGATAGAGCATTTGCGGAAATACCAAATGAATGGAAGGATCTCTATGAGGCAGGGCTATTCACGGAATTCATGGAGCAGAGAGCTCCGGGCCACACTGCATTGGATGGATCAATATATCGCAAGGGGCTAAATGCTAGACGGGCAGAGATTGCCGCCGCAAGAGCAGCCCTGGACTGGGGAAAAGACCCCGATGTTCTCGCCAAAGATGAAGAACTCAAGGCTATGGATATCGCGTGCAGAGCTGCAATCCTATTTGCCGATCGTCATGCGAAGCTTGCAGATGCGATGGCCTGCTCTGAGCGCAATCCTAGGCGTTCCGCTGAGCTTAGGCAGATCGCCGAGGTCTGTCGCAGAGTGCCTGCCCAGGCTCCACGCAATTTCTGGGAAGCTATACAGATGTATTGGTTTGTCCACCTTGGCACCATTACCGAACTAAATGGCTGGGACGCAATGAGTCCGGGGCACTTCGACCAGCATCTAGCGCCATTCTTTGAGCAGGACCTCGAAAATGGAACACTCGATAGGGATAAGGCAAAAGAGTTTCTGTCATGTTTCTGGATCAAGGTGAACAACACCCCAGCGCCGCCTAAAGTCGGTGTTACGGCTGCCGAAAGCGGAACATACAATGATTTCACTAACATAAATCTTGGGGGTCTAAGGCCTGATGGCTCGGATGGATCTAATGAGATATCCTATCTTGCGCTCGAGGTGCTGGATGAGCTACAGCTTCTGCAGCCACAAGCTAACCTTCAGGTAAGCGCAAAGACGCCGGAGCAGCTCTTAAAGACTGCATGCAAGGTAGCTCGCCGCGGATCGGGCTATCCTTCGTTTTTCAATGCGGATGAAGTTATAATGGCTCAGCTCGGAATGGGCAAACAAATCGAAGATGCTCGTGAAGGCGGTATTTCCGGTTGTATCGAGACCGGATGCTTTGGCAAAGAGGCTTATCTTCTCCATGGCTATCTCAATTCTCCAAAGATACTCGAGCTAGTTCTCAACAATGGTACCGATCCGTTAAGCGGCAAGGCGATTGGCCTTAGGACAGGGGATCCATCCAATTTCCAGACCTTCGAGGAGTTGTATGCTGCCTTTGAACGCCAGCTCGAATATATAGTCGATATAAAAGTGAAGGTTTCAAATTATCTAGACCGAACGTTCGCTGAGTATGCGCCAGCTCCTTTCTTGTCTTCTGTGGTAGCCGACTGCATCGCAAAAGGAAAAGATTATTACAATGGCGGAGCGCGATACAACACGGACTATATACAGTGCTGCGGGCTTGGGACAATGACCGACTCGCTATCCTCCATTAAGACTCATATATATGAAAAGAAAGATATAAAATGGAATGAGCTTCTCCGCGCTCTATCCTCAGATTGGCAAGAAAATGAGAGTCTAAGGCTCCTTATGGCGAACAAAACGCCACGCTTCGGAAATGACGATGATGCGGCCGATTCCATTGCTCGGCGTGTTTTTGATAGCTGGCTCGGGGTTATCGATGGAAGAGCTTCTCCTAGGGGCGGAACCTATCACATCGACCTATTATCCACTACCTGCCATGTATATTTTGGCCTAAAGACCGGAGCAAGCGCCGATGGAAGGCACGCACATTCTCCAATATCCGACGGAGCATCTCCAGCACAGGGGGCCGACCGAAATGGCCCCACCGCGGTGATCAAGAGCCTAGTAAAAATAGATTCGGCAAAAACTGGTGGTTGTCTTCTAAACCAGCGCTTTCTTCCCAAGACGCTCGAAGGGGAAAAAGGTATCGATAACCTAGCAAATCTAATAAGAGCCTATTTCCGACTAGGTGGCCACCATATTCAGTTCAATGTCGTCGATACAATAACGCTGCGCGAGGCTCAAAAAAAGCCCGAAAACTATCGCAACCTACTCGTGCGTGTAGCTGGATATTCGGACTATTTCGTAGACCTAGATCGCAACCACCAGGAAGAAATAATAAGTCGGACAGCACAGGAGGCATTCTGAATATGCACAGATCTGTACTTCGTTCTTAATTCAGATAGTTAGAAGGTCATCAATAGGCAAGACTTTCAATACTCATCGAATACCCCAAAAACCAGCATAAGAGTCAAAGCAAGCGAATAATTTCATACATCAATATCCCGCCCGCTACAGCGACATTGAGCGAATCGCTACCAGCAGCCATTGGGATGCGGACCTGCGTATCTGCAAGAGCCAGGACTTCTATCGGAAGGCCATAGCCTTCGTTTCCCAATATAAGGATAACTGAATCGGAGCGATAGTTTAGTGCGGATGAATCCTCGCTAGTATGGCGCGAAAAAGCAAATCTCAGCGCTTCTGGATTTATGGCTTTTTCTGTCAATGCTGCTGCTATTATCTTCATACCCTCTCGATTAAGTGCTCCCAGGGTATCTAAATCTACACTCCATATTGGAATAGAAAAGACATTTCCCATGGATGCGCGGATAGTCTTTCGATAGTAAGGATTGGCGCAGCCTGGACCAAGAAGAACAGCCGCAGCACCAAGGCAAGCTGCCGTTCGGATAAGAGCGCCTAGATTCGAAGGATCAGTGACGTTCCAAAGGCAGAGATATAGCTGGCATCTCGAAGATTCTGCCATTCCTAATCTTCTAGAACTCGTCATTTCTGATCCTCTAGAACTTAAGTCCATCGGTTTTCTGGCTAATATCTCCTGGGAAATGCTCCTTAGGTCAAACGGCTTTATTTGTGGAATCTCCGCGACAGCTATCGCTCCTCGATGAAATCTAAAATCCACGAGATTGCAGACTGACTCATGGCTCATGATACGCATTGGGAAAATAATTTCCCCAATATTGCCGCCGCTGGCTACATCATCATCTTGGATTGGACAAGCAGAAGACTCTTTCGCTTTTTTGCGCCAATATTCTTCTTGCGCTTCGGTACAAACTAAGAAGCGCGGCACTACTCCCGATTCTAGAGCTTTTTCTATGACAATGCGTCCTTCGAGAACCATAAGTCCCTGAGTTGTGAGGTCTTTTTCTTTTATATTTGCAAGGAGGCTAAGATCAAGATCCTCGATGGGAATAGGTTTCTCTTCTGACATCCTTTGTCAAATCTCCTTTTTTCGACCTCCCTGCATACAGGGTTTGCAGCAATAAGGGAAAAAGGCCATCAGTCATGCTTGCGGCACTCGCCGCATATACCAATAGCATAAAAATAGTGCGAAGTTATCGAAAGTCCATTTTTAGCGCTCATCTGTGCGACAATTTCATCGAATTGACACTGGCCAAGGTCAGTAAAGCGATGACAGCGCTCACAGTGAAACCAATGTCGATGTTCGCTCCGGTGAAGCACATAATAACGCTCTGTTCCATGCGCATTGCAGTATAAAATAAAAGAATCGATGCGGCCTTTTTCTTCGAGAAAATGAAGCGCTCGATAGATTGTGGCAGGATCATGCTCGCTTTTGTATTTATCGCAGAGCTGACGCGCAGAGATTGGCTCTGATGCTTGAATGATACTGTCCAAAACATGATTACGCGCCTTTGTCATTGCATTCTCCTGGCCCGAGCTACTAGCTCGAGCTCTTTGCTCGAAATCATAATACCCTATTGCCCATCTCGACTCCGAGAAATCTTATTCCCAGAATTATAATCTCGACGACCTACGACCTTGGAGCATTCTGCCCACCGAAATCCCGATATAGACCATCCCTGCTATTAGAACTATCAATGCTCCTGCCGGCAAATCGAAAACCCATGACAAAACCAACCCAAGCACCGAAAATATAAGCGCCAGAATGCTCGAATTCACCATCATCCCAGCTAGATTGCGCGAAAAAAAGCCAGCCGTACCAGCAGGCAGGGTTAGCATTGCTATCACCATGACTATGCCCACAAAGGTTTGAAGCATAACTATCGCGACCGCGATCATAAGAAGCAGGACAAGGTAAATGGCCATAACCGGCAAACCTTTGGTAGCGGCAAATTCCTCATCGAAAGAAGCTGCTTCGATATGTCTGTAGAATCGCACCACAAGTAGCATTACTATTATGTTCAGCGCTCCCAGAATATAAAGATTTTTTTGAGTCACAAGCAGAATATTACCAAAGAGATAGCTCATGGGATCCGCATAGCCTGGAGTCTTGGCCATAAAGATCACACCAAGGCTCATACCGATGGCCCAAAGCGCATTGATCACAGTGTCTTCGCGCTGTTTTGCCTTTATCGACACAATGCTGATCGTTATGGCCGCAAGGATAGCAAACACGAGCGCGCCTAGCATGGGGCTTATCCACTTAGGGGCACCTCTCGAAACAAGAAAGAGAGCAAGCCCTATACCTCCCAATACAGTATGCGAAATCGCTCCAGCGAGCCCAGCAATCCGCCGTACAGTGACCAGAGAACCAAGAATCCCAAACAATAAAGCTGCTAAGACGCTGCCTATAAGAGCATTTCTGACAAAGGGAATAGAAGGATTCATTACTGCTTGGAAAAAGCTAATCATGGATCTTTTCCTTCGCAGCAAGCATTGTCGGGCAGCTCGATGTCATGCCGAACTCGTAGCATATTGCTTCCATAGATATCTTTTGGCAGGTCTTCTGCTTTTTCCATGGCATGTCTATGTACAGAGTGAGGGTGCTCAGAATCCTGGCCTACGCATAGAACAGTATCTGCCAGTCCTGATACAAAATCTGAATCATGGGTGGCAATTAGGATCGTTGCGCCCTTTTTTATGCGAGCCAGTACCTCGAAGAATTTATTCTCGCTTTCAATATCCATATTTGCCGTTGGTTCATCCAGCACAAGGAGCCTTGGATGCCCTACCAGCGCCCGAGCTACCAGGACTCTTCGCCTCTGTCCGCCCGAAAGAGCCGAGAAGGGGCGCGCTCGAAGATCTGTTACTTCTGCTTGCTCTATAGCCCACTCGATATCTCCCCTTTTTTGGTCCTTAGAAATATATGAAAGTCCAGAAAGCCTCCCCATGCCTACGACATCTTCGACTCGAATGGGAAAAGCCGGGTCAAAGCTTGCATGCTGAGGCACATAGCCTATAGATTCAATTCGTCTGCGAGGAGAAACACCAAACACAAGAACTTGTCCCTGCTGTGGCTCCAGAAGACCTACAACGAGCTTGAGCAAAGTGCTCTTGCCCGCTCCATTCTTGCCGGTAAGCACGACGAATTCGCCACTGTGCACATGAAAGCTGACATTTCTGAATACCTCTGCCTCGCGATATCTAAAGGCCAAGTCGTGGCACCAGATAGCAACATTCTCTGGAGGATGAGGCAGAGTAGGTTCAACAATGACCCCATGCTCCTTGTCATCCATGAAATCTAGGCTGCTTGGGGTTTGCCTTAACATGGCAGCCTCATTTTGAGCTGCTTGGCTCATTTTATTCTCCTTTAGCTATTGCCATAGACAGAGCCTGACCTATTCTGGACAAATTTTCTAGCCAATCAACAGCCAGAGGGTCGATTGGCACCACTACAGCTCCTATAGCGCTTGCAATGGCTTTTGCAGCGCTTTCGGAGAATTGGACCTGAGTGAAAATTGCGCGGGCTTTCTCTTTCTTTGCAAGCTCTATGAGAGCGTAAAGCTCTCTCTGCGTCGGTTCTTTGCCGCCAAGCTCAACCGCAACCTGCTCAATATCGAACATGTCAAGAAAGTAGCCAAATGCAGGGTGATATACAAATACTCGAGCGCCAGAAAGCGGTGCAAGCTTTGTCTTCAGTATCAAGTATACGGAATCGATATCTTTTAGATAGTTTTGACAATTGGTTTTGTACAGTTCTTTCCCTTCTGGGTCTATGGCTATCAGAGTGTCTTGGATTACTTTTATCTCTGCCTTGGCCTGTTCGATGCCAAGCCATGTATGCTGATCTCGGTTCTGGAGAGCTGGATCTTCAATCTCCACATGCTTAACAGCTGCTTCTTCATCATGCTCCTGCTCAGTAGGCCGGAGCTTTCGGAATTGGACATTCTTTGTTACGTCGACTATTTGAAGCTTTGGAAACATAGAACGCAATTTCGGCTTAAAAGAATACTCAAAGTCTACGTTGATGGAAAACCATAGCTTTGCAGTTCCTATTTCGGCAAGCTGGCGAGGCGAGGGTTCAAAAGAATGAGGATTCGAGCCTGAAGGCATTATTACAATGACTTCAACTCTGTCCCCCGCGATACGGTTCACCCATTCCCTCATTGGCGGAATACTCACCGCGACTTTGATGGGCTCTTTCTTGCTCTCTGAATACCCTAGCCCTACAATCCCTAGAAAAATGATCAGTAGCGCCCAAATCGTTCTAAATCTGCAATTCATTTGCAAAATATATCGAGAAGATGGAATTTTTGCAAGTCGTTTGCAAGAAAATGAACATTTAGCCTTCAACTGCTATTGAACCTCAACCTCAAAGCTTTCTTCAGCTCCATGTCTGAATGAGAAATGCGACATTATGAATTGAGGATTCAAATCACGCTAAGCTAGAGACCGAACTGATTCGCGCTCGACGATTGTCGTCGAAAAAAGCTCTACTTTCTCTTGCATATGCCCTCGGGCAATCCAATCGCATACAAGATCTGCGCTCTTCTTGCCCATTTCGAAGATTGGCTGGCGAACAGTGGTCAAGGCAGGAGTAGTAAAGGCTGAAATATCGATATCATCGAGACCGATTACGCTCATGTCTTCGGGCACTCTAAGGCCTGAATCATAAAGTGCTTTTATCGCTCCTATCGCTAGCTCATCAGTCGCAGCGAACACCGCCGTCATGGGCAATCTCCTATTCAAAAGTGTAACCATTCCCGAGCGGCCAGCCTCGGGGTTGTAGGAAGGGACGCGGACAATGAGCTCTTGATTGTAAGGAATATCATGCGCTTTAAGCGCCTGTCGATAACCTTCTTCTCGCTGTTTGCCAAAACTGAAATGTCCTCCTGTAATGAGCCCAATATTGCGATGTCCTCTCAGTATAAGGTATTCGGTCGCTAGAGCAGCGGAGGCTTCTTCTTCTATGTGAACCGCGGGGAAATCAAATTGCTCCTTCTCGAATGTACAGAGCGCGACAGGTAAGCCTCTCTCTTGTATATGCTGATAGACCGCTGGGCTGTCGAGCTCATGGATGAATATTATGCCATCTAATGTTTCGCTCTTGAGGCGGCGCAGAAATGCTTGTTCACTGGCTTCAGACCATCGAATAAAAAAGAATTGGGTCTTATAACCTCGCTGTTCAAGAAAGAACTCCATCGAAGCAAAGAGCTGTCTCTGAAACATATTGAATAGATGAGGAATTACCACGCCAATTGTAAAACTTCTCTTGAGCACCATAGACCGCGCTACATTGTTCTGCACATATCCTTTTTCTTTGACGATGCTGAGCACACGTTGGCGCACTTCATCGCGTACATATTCCCTTTCGTTTAGGACACGCGAAACGGTAGAAGGTGAAACGCCAGCAAGCCTGGCGATATCTTTGATGCTGGTCATATATTTCATCATAGCTTCTGAAAAGGTTTTCATCTAGAGATTAATCTTAGTGCTTCCTTCGACAAGCTTATGTAAAGGCAATCACGCTGCGCTTTTTTATCTCTGCTTCTTGGGCTCTGTTATTTGGTTTCTTTTACTTGGTCCGCGCTTTTTAATCTCTACTCTTTAAGCTCTCATTGACGAAAACTGAAGGAATATCGCACAATGTAGCATCATGCTTGTCGAAAAGCGCTTTCTACCGCTCTATATAAGCCTCTTCATTGTTTTTGCCTTGTTTGGCATTTCCATGACAGTCATAGGGGCTACGCTTCCAAAAATTTTTGCAGAATTCGGCTGGTCTTATATGACGGCGGGAATTGTCATAGCTGCAGGTTCGATAGGATATTTTCTATCGAGCTATCTTGCGGGAATTCTTTTCCCGCTCTTAGGGATCCGCCTAACAATTTCCTTATCGCTGATCCTTATTTGTTGTGGACTAGAACTCTTCGCCAGGACTCCTATCGCATGGCTCAATATGATGCTCTATTTCATAATTGGAGTAGGCCAGGGTGGAATCGAGATTGCGGTCGACTGGGCAGTACTCCGCATGGAAGGTCCTGGGGGCGGAAAGGCTATGAGCCTAATGCATGGAGCTTTTTCAATTGGAGCTGTAGTTGGCCCCCTTATTATAGCTATCTTGATCAGCGCTAACTTAGAGTGGACTCTCGTATACCGGATAATAGGCATATTATTCCTTGGCATAGCAATTTTTATGCAATTTATGCCTTTAAGATTCCTCGGCAAAGACAGAGCACACATAACTAATAGATCGAGGCGTGATCTTTTTCAGCAGCCGATGTATTGGCTTGGATTTTTTGCCTTGTTTGTCTATGTAGGGGTAGAACTTGGTATTTCCAATTGGATTGCAGAATATTTTGTGAGTGTTTTCAGAGCCCCCATACCCACAGGCTCCTTTATGGTCTCTCTATTTTGGGCGGGGCTGCTAATGGGACGTTTTGGAATTCCAATAATTCAGAAATCCATTAAAAGGGAAAGAATTTTGATAGCTCTATCGACACTGATGGCAATTTCTTTGATCGCTTTCAATATAATAGGCTTTATTGGAGATGGAAGGATCGCAAGTGTGGCAGCTGGTATTATGGTTATTCTTGCTGGCTTTGGTTGCTCTATTATCTATCCCACCATAATGAGTATTATTGGTGATTCTTTCCCTCATGCTCAAAGCGAGGCCGTAGGTTTTGCAGCAATGGGTGGTGGTATAGGTGGATTTTTATTTCCATACATGATGTCAGCTGTCTCGACAGGGTGGGGAATTCGTACAGGGTTCGCAATTTATGCGTTCTTTTCGCTTCTAATAGTCATTCTAAATATCTTGCTTGTGCGCGCCCAAGAGCAAAAAAGCAATAATATATCGGAGCTTTGACTTATATAGTATAGGAAGCGTAGCATGAAAGCATTTCATGCGATAATAAAGGGCGAAGTCCAAGGCGTTGGCTTCCGTATGTCCGCAGTGATTCGTGCTGAGCGATTGGGGCTAAAAGGCTGGGTACGAAATAACGAAGATGGCGATGTGGAAGTATGGGCAGAGGGCGAACCTCAAGCTCTAGAGCAGTTCTATTCTTGGCTTCAGGTAGGTCCTGCTGCGGCGCGAGTAGATCAAGTTCTAAAAACTGATGAGGTGCCAAGGGGCAACTACACGAGGTTTTCGGTAGCCTTCTAATTATTAATGTCGCCAAGGTTTGGCATAGCTCTGTTTTATGAAGATACGTTTGAGATTCATGTTAGAACAATATGCCCTTATTCAAAATATGTCAAAGATTCTGAACACTGCTGAGATATTGTAAAAGCCCACTAAGGAGCATATCGATCGCAATTGCAGTCAACACCAAACCCATAAGCCGCTCGATTGCCGAAAGAGCCCTTGGGCCAAGCCATTCCTTCAATTTGTTCGACATAAAAAACGCTACCATCGTGACCAGAATAGCTATGAATATCGCTCCAACCCATTCAAGTGCCCGCGAAGGATCGGACTTCATCAAGAGCATTACATAGGTAATGGCACTTGGCCCTGCAATCAATGGAATTGCAACAGGCACAATAAATGGCTCGCCTTCTATTTCATCCTCGACAAGCTTCCCGCCAGTTCCTGGGAAAATCATGTTCAGAGCAATCAAGAAAAGAATAACCCCACCCGATATGCGCAAGATATCATCTGATAGATTCAGAGCGCTTAAGAATATCTCACCAAAAAATAGAAATCCCACCAAAACCAGAAAAGCGATGAGACACTCGCGCAAGATTACCTCTGGACGACGCTCCTTAGGCACATGTCTCAAGGATGCAATGAAAAGGGGAATATTCCCTAAAGGATCGGTAATCAGAATAAGCAGGATTGTAATGGAAAGAAAACTCTGCCTCATAGCTTTTAGCTTCAGCCTCCTTGATTCATATTCGCAGTCATATTAGCAACATAAACAGTTGGTATCTTGACTAGTTAGCAGCGCAATTATCTAATTTATATAGCTTTATCGTTGTCTAGCTTTATGCAAGATTACTTTATGCTCCTCTATCTATGCTCGGGGCTCGCGAGCCGCGAGAGACACTGAATATCGAAGATATAACTACCGCAGAAATGATTATAACTCCACCTATTATAGCCAGCCTCGATGGCTTTTCGCCAATGGCGAGATAAACCCACACAGGATTTAGAGCTGGTTCGATTATGGATATAAGAGAACTCTGGATGGCAGTTATACGCTTTATCGCATAACTGAAAAATACCGCGGCAAAACCTATTTGGACTATACCAAGACCAAAAATAGCAGCCACAGACCTTTTGCTGATAATGGGCAGAGGCAGGAAAATAGAAATCAAAAGTGAAATGATGGCTGTCATACCATGGGATATAAGCAGCGACTCAATAGGCGAGCCTTCCTTCTGTCGTCGCATAAAAAGCGTATGGATTGCAAAAGTCATTCCTGCCAAGACCGCTGCTATATCGCCATTCAAATGACCAAGGCTGAGCGAATTGGCAAATAATAAGCACATCCCTATTACAATCGCAATCAGTGCACCTATCTGCTCAGGAAGAGGCTTTTCTTTTAGCATAATACCTGAAAGAAGCATTACATAGACTGGCGCACCATATTGCAGAAGGATAGCATTGGCGCTTGTTGTGTTCTTGTTCGCATAGACAAATAGCAGCATAGTGCATGAATAGGATATCGCAGCAATTATTTGGTTCTTGTCGAAGTTTAGTTTTGGCCTACGCACTACCGCAAGAATAAAAAGAGCAGCAATAAGGCTTCGCGCTCCAGCAATCGTAATGGGATGCCAATCTATGAGTTTTATAAAAAGGCCACTTAAACTCCAACAGACAGAAGTAACCACCATGGCCATTATGCCTTTGATATCGCTTCTCATAAGATTTTTACACCTAAGCTCACCTAAGCTAATTTGTCCGGCTTCAATCCAAATTCCAATTTCTTAAATTTGCAGCTTCGATCTCCTTGAAATAGCGTACTGTGGCTACGCGCAACTCATTTGTGGCATCTTCGTCACAGACTATGATGGCTTTTGGGTGCAGCTGGATGCAGCTTATTGTCCACATGTGGTTCACGCCTATCTCGATTCCATGCTTGAGCGCTCTTGCCTTTTCCATCCCCGATACAAGAATCATAACTTCCTGCGCATCCATTATTGTGCCTACGCCCACGGTAAGAGCCTGTGCCGGGACTTTATCTGGATCTCCACCAAAGAAGCGAGCATTGGCTTTCTTTGTATCTCGGGTGAGTGTCTTGATCCTTGTGCGCGATGAGAGCGACGAACCTGGTTCATTGAATGCGATGTGCCCATCTGCACCGAGGCCTCCGATAAATAGATCGACTCCACCAGCATCGCATATCGCTTTTTCGTAAGCAGCACACTCTTTTTGTAGGTCCGAAGCCATGCCATTGAGAATGTGAACGTTTTTGGGGTCGATATCGATATGAGAAAAAAGATTATCCCACATAAAACGATGGTAACTCTGCTCGTGTTCTGGCGGGAGGCCAACATATTCGTCCATATTGAATGTAATTACATTTTTAAAGCTGACCTTTCCAGCTTTGCAAAGGCTGATCAGTTCCCTATACATTCCGAGCGGGGTGGATCCTGTTGGAAGGCCAAGCACAAATGGCTTCTGTGAGCCATGTTCATTTATATGCTGTGCTAGATAATGAGCCGCCCATTTTGACATCATCTCATAGCTCTGCTGAATTACGACTCTCATATAATTCCCCTTTCTGTAGAATTGCGATCATATTTTATTTTGCCATCGATTATTGTCATCTGTACCTCGAAGTCCATATTTGCGAGCACGAGATCCGCTTTATATCCAGGGCTAATCATTCCGCGTCTTCCAAGGCCGAAAATTCGAGCTGGATTTGCGCTTGCCATCTTTACTGCGCTCTCAAGGGGCACTCCAAATTTGACTAAGTTTCGCACCCCTTCGATCATTGTAAGAGAACTGCCAGCAATCACCCCATCTCTTGCTCTATAGAAGAGGTTGTTCTCAAGATAGACTTCCTCATCATTGGCAAACATGGGAGCATTCGCTGCTTGCTTTGTCGGCTTAAGTGAGTCTGTTACCAGTACGATATTTCCTTCTGGTTTGTCTCGGAAAAGAAGGCGAATCAAATCAGGATGCACATGTAGCCCATCCGCTATAATCTCACAGGATAGATCTGGCTGGATAAGGATAGCTCCGACTGCGTTTGGGTTTCTATGGTGCAGCCTGCTCATCGCATTGAACATGTGTGTGGAGTGCCTTATTCCCGCTTGCATTCCTTCGATCATGTTTTCGTAGCTCGCATCGGTGTGGCCTGCTTGAAGCACAATGCCCAATTGATTGCAGAACAGTGCTAGCTCGCGCATTCCCTTGAGTTCCGGAGCTACTGTCATGCTGACAATATGACCTTCGGAGGCATCCCAAAGGCGCTGCATAAGCCCCAGATCAACGGGCTGGACAAACTCTATTCTCTGTACGCCAAGCTGAGCGGGCGAGATGAAGGGGCCTTCTATATGGATACCAATAATCTTAGCTCCCTCTTCATGGCCCATCGCTAAAACCACTGCTCTTATTGCCCGAATCATATCTTCTTCTGGCATGGGATACATTGTAGGCACAAAAGAGCTCACTCCCCAGGCCGGTAGCATTCTGCTCATTCCAAGAATGGATTCGACGGATATGTCTTCTGTGCCAAAGCCCCCAATTCCATGAAGATGGGTGTCGATGAACCCGGGAGTAAGACATGCACCTTCGGCATCGATCAAATGTACCTGAGGCCCAAAAGACTTCTGAGCAAACCTCCGCTCAGAAAAGACATCGGCTATTGAATCGCCCTCCACAAGCACAGCACTGCGGTCCATGCGCGCATATCCCGCAATGACAGTCGCATTGTGAATACAAAAGACCGATTGCATAGCCTCTGTCTTCAAATATCAGTTTAGTTGTTCGTACCAGAAGCCGTATTTGCATCTTCGGAAGGAGTAGTCTGTTCTGAGGACGTAGCGCTATCATTCTCCTGGAGCTGCTCTATAATCTGTTTCCATTCTGTGATGAGCTGTCCAATGGTCTGGAAGACGGGATCTTCTTTCTCAAATACAGCACCAAAGCGCTTCTCTGTTTCCACCATATCGGCAATAGCCAGCTTGAGATCATCCAATGACTGGGCTGTCTGTGCATACATAAGTGCTCTATAGAATAATAGAGTCCCCATTGCTTGATCATCGCTCGCGTACTTTTCGAGCGAGCGGTTTAGATAATCGAAGCCCGAAACCGGGTCTGAAGCACTAAGCCAGGTAGATAGCAAGGATTGTACGACATCGGGATTAACACTGAATTTTTCGGTAACATTGTCTGCAGAGATATTCGCTTTTTCTGTTTCACCCATTATGACTGCGGCAAGATGCTGAATCAGCATTGGGGCATATTCATCCGGAAAGCGCTCAATCATTGCATCGACATATGAATCGGTCTTCTTAGTATCGCCAGAATTGAGGCCAGCCTTGATGCCTTCCACATAGGCATTGTAGGTGGAATTAGTAACATCGGGCTCTGCGATAACTTCATCTATAACAGGATATACTTGGTCGAATTTGCCTTGATTGTTGAGACTACCAGCAAGGCTTACTGCATAGCTCTGATCCTCGGGAAAAAGAGAAATAGCTTGTCTCAGTACCTTCTCTGCACCTTCATACTGCTGAAGATTTATAAGAAGTTCTGCGTGATTTGCAAGACTCTTGTCGGTATATAGACCATAAGCTAGAGCTCTATCGTAGTTTTCAACCGCTTTTTGTTGGATCGTGTAGCTGTCGATCAGCCAATTATCACCATACTCTTGATTTACGGTGTAGAGGTAACCTGCGAATTCAAGGGAGAGAATTGGCGGTATGGCTTCGCCTGATTTTTCAAGCTCTTCGACTAAATCCAGAGGATTGAAATCCACCATTGTCTGCTTTTCGGGCGGATTTAAAAATGCTTCATAGATGCTCTGCCCTTCTTCTAAGTCGATGAAACTAAAACTGACGAGCATCCCATTCCCAATGCTGTCTTCCAGGGCAAGGCGAATCTTCTCGGCAAGAACATAACCATCTTTGCTGTCAGGGTCGAAGGCAGCGAGCAAATTCCAAGCTTTTGCATATTGACCTTTGGATTCCAAGAGACGAGCAGCATCGATGATTTCTTTCGTCCGCGGCTCAGCATCAGAATAGGCTGACAAGACCGCTGGAGTTTGCTGTGCGCCAATAGAGGCAATCACTGCAAAGCACGCAAATAATAGAACTACAAAGCGTTTCATTAATAGAACTCCTTCCCATTGAGGGGCATATTCTCTCGTACTATATAAGAGAGAATACTTATCTTTGTCCTAAAAAGCAACGGTGGGCTACAATGCCATACTATGCTTCTCAACCGAAGGCGCCTTGATCATAGGCTTGCGCCTTCGCAATCTAAGGATTAGTCTTCGATTAGAATGAGTCGCAGATATGTGGTGGTAGCTGGCAACATTGGCGCAGGAAAATCGACCCTTGTAAGGCTGTTGGCAGAACACCTGGGATTTATCGCCTATCTAGAGCCCGTCCTGGAAAACCCATTTCTCAAAGATTTTTATGCGGACATGCCTCGATGGGCATTTCATAGTCAGCTTTTCTTCTTATCCCATCGAGCAGAAATGCACCGTCAGTTGAGCGAAGACCCCCATTCTGTAGTTCAGGACCGATCGATCTACGAGGATGCTGAAATCTTTGCCAAGAATCTCCACATTCAGGGAATCATGGCCGAGCGCGAATGGTATATCTATAAAGCCCTATACGAAACACTCGCCGAGATTTTACCTCACCCAAGCCTTGTGATATACATCCGTGCTTCTGTATCCACTTTGCAGTCGAGGATCAAACAAAGAGGACGGGATTTTGAGTCATCGATTCCCGATTCGTATCTCGAGGGACTCAATGAGCTCTATGAAGAGTGGATTTCTTCTTTTACTTTTGCTCCAATTCTGACTATACCCGGCGACTCCCTCGATTTTGTAGCAGAATCGCGGGATCTACAGGTAGTTCTGAGGACAATAATCAAGCGGCTTGAAGATAATCAGCCTTATCTGTTCCCCTATGAGATGTGAGATACAATGCCCTTTTTTACATTCCATCATTTATATTTTGTTCTCTAGAATCTAATATCCATATACCAAGAAATGGCTTTCCTTGTAAGGCGCCATAGAATTTTGGAAACTCTTATCGCTCCCAGCGTTCGAGGATAGAGCAATACCGCTTAGCAACTTCATCTATAATGCTTTCCCATGTCCGACAGAGTGTGCGCTGCGCATTAGCTCCAATGCGAGCCAAGGCTTCTTTGTCAGAAAGCGCTCGCACGATGGTCTGAGCGAAATCCTCTTTGTCTGCCTGGCATAGAAAGCCATTTTCGCCGTTTTGGATCACTTCGGCGGCTGTTGAACCTTTTATAAGCACGGCAGGTGTCTTCATAGCTGCTGCCTCTCTTAAAACAAGAGGAGCATTATCATAGAGCGATGGAAAGAGAAACAGATCGGCTCTTGCATATATCGCCTTTAGAAGCTCCCTATCGTAGATCACATCGTGAAACACGACTCGGTCCGAAATCCCAAGCTGTTGCGCAAGATCTATAAGCGACTCCTTTGCATACCCCTTGCCTACGAAGATCATTCGGAAATTGGGCAGCTCATCTATAATAAAAGGCAGCGTCCGCAAGAGAAACTCAAGGTTTTTTTCAAGTATATGTTGCCCGATAAATAGACCCACTAAGTATTCTTCTGGAAGACCAAGATACTCTGCACCGCGCGCTCGATAGGGAGCGATATCTTCGGGAAGCTCAAAATCGACACCATTTTCTACTACATCGTAGGGACCCTTATAGCCATACTCGCGAAGCGTTCGAGCCACTGATTCTTGAGGGACCCAAACATGATCGGCACTATAATAAAAATCGACTATGCGTTTTATCTGGTCATCGACAAGTGGCTTGATCATTATGGCGCGAGCCAAGTCTTCCCTATACTTCGAGTGAAAAGTTGCAATCAAGGGGATATGCTTTTCTTTAGACACCCGCAGAGCGAGCTTACCCGCAGCAAAAGGAGAATGAGCGTGTACAATGTCGAAGTCTCTCTTCTTTAAAATGGAAGGCAAGCGCATATCCAGCTCAGGCAGCCCTATCCTATAAGGAGGTCTGACGATTGTCGGCATAGAAAGGAAACGAATCACTGGAAAAGGATCATTGTCCTTGTAATTGGGAACAAAGGGTGCAACTACATAGGTAGGGCCGAGCTTCTTTTGCAACCAATAGGCATAATTTCTAACTGTAACAGTTACGCCATCTATTATGGGAAGATAGCCGTCGTTAAAAAGACCTGATTTAACTTTCCTCACTCGTTAAGAATATATCCTGGTTGCCATATCGTCAAATGGGCACATAATAAAGCACAAATTTGTCGCGCACCCCATAATGAAAGGCTATGCTCCTAAGCCTTAGATATTTGCCAGAATCTGCGCTACCACATAAAATTGAATTTTATTGACTTTGGCATATCGCTAGCATTAATCTAGAAATAGAGAGGTGCAATATGACAAATATGCTCTTTTCTATTGTATTGGCCTTTTCGCTTTCAGCCGTGACAAGCTATGCTCAGGGCTGGCCAGAAGGCAAGGAATCGGATTCCTTCGATGCAGCAAAAGGCAAACTAGAGATAGTCTTTCTTGGCCATGGCTCTCTACTTCTAGCTTACAATGGTGCACATATCTATATAGATCCAGTGAGTCAATATGCCAACTTTTCCAAGTACCCCAAGGCCTACCTAATCTTGATAACACACGAACATGGCGACCATCTCGACCCAAAAGCGATCGCTGCTCTCAGCAAGCCAGAAACGCGCATCATTCTTCCGGAAGCATCCCGAAAAAAGCTAAGCCAGGGTGAAGCTTTACAGCATGGCCATCCGATCGATGTTGCAGGTATAACTGTGCTCGCGGTACCCGCCTATAATATCACGCCATCGCGACTTAGTTATCATCCAAAAGAAAGGAAAGACAATGGCTATGTACTCACCATTGGCTCACTGCGTATCTACATAGCAGGAGATACGGAGCCAATACCAGAAATGGCAAACCTTGGCAAAATCGACATCGCATTTTTGCCCATGAATCTTCCCTATACCATGACGCCAGCCCAAGTCGCTCAAGCCGCTCGCACTATCAAGCCCAAGATTCTCTATCCTTATCATTTCGGTTCGACCGATACCAGCGAGATAACAAGGCTACTCGCCAGCGATAAAGAGATCGAAGTAAGAATCCGAAACCTGGAATGAGACTACAATTAGTCTTGGCTTGCCGCTAATATATTGTTTTTTATATCTTTAATATAAATCGATATCCATAGGAGCATAAAAATGGCAAATATCACATTCAAAGGCAACCCGATCCAGACAATAGGCTCTCTTCCCGCTAAGGGAACCACAGCTCCAGATTTTAAGCTAACAAAATCCGATCTAACCGATGTCAGCCTTGCTGATTTCGAAGGAAAAATCAAAATCCTCAATATAGTTCCCAGCCTAGATACTGGCGTCTGCGCTGCGAGTGCCCGGGCATTCAATAAAGCTGTATCTGCCCTTGACAATGTAGTCATCTTGACCATCAGCAGGGACTTACCCTTTGCACAAAAGCGCTTTTGCGAAGCGGAGGGCATAGATAAGGTGCTTACCCTATCCGAACTGCGAACCAGAGATTTTGGCAAGGCTTATGGTGTCGAGATAATCTCTGGTCCTATGGCTGGCCTTTTATCGCGAGCAGTAGTTGTGCTCGATAAAGCCAATAAGGTAGTCTATACAGAGCAGGTTCCAGAAATCGCACAGGAGCCGAACTATAAAGATGCGCTTGAAGCAGCTCGACTCCTCACAATGGGAAGAAATTAGGACCTAAGACAATCTCCTTGCAGACTAATGAGCCTCGAGCTCTATCATACCGCGTGCTGCAAGTATTCCATCGCAGGCAAGCGCCGAAAGCCATGTGCGATGAAAAGATGTAACATCTTTAGTGTGATTTAATACTTTTCTAGATAAAGAGTTGTTGACAGCGGGCGCCGGCTTGATCAATGTGCTAACCTTTCCTCCTTTTAAGATCTCGTGGACAAAATCGACTTTTATTCGGCAGATAGTTTCTCCATCTGCGCGAGGCACGGCATCGCATAGCCAATTGACGAAGTGGGCATTGTTGACATGGCCATTTTGATCGATGTGCCGAGCTCGAGCTTCTAGAGTAAAAGCCTCGGAAAATCCTTCAAGCGCTCCAAATTGAACTTCTTCCACGCCAGGAGAAAGGTCATCGAAAGGCCAAGGATAATCTGTCTTGAGGTCGATGGGCAGCGTTCGCTCCGGCCGAACAATACGCCGAGTCTGTACATCTACGATGATATATTCATACATTGCGCCCGCGTATCTAAAGCCCGACTCATCCAAAAGCTCGAGACACCTCTGCGCATAGAGTTTCTTCGCTCCCACAGGCCAAGTTCTAGCGATAACCTTTTGTCCAGCTCCAGGCATTGCCTCGATACGTATGTCGATGCGCGAAAGCATCCATGTGAGCCCTCTAGCCCACATATCCTCCATGCCAATGCCCAAGACCGTTGCATGAGCCCCGGCGGTTTCCTGAAAGAAATTGGCAAGTGCAAAGGGTTTTAGAGGTCCACCATAACCGCAGTCATATCCTCTCACTTCGTAACGAATTTCAAGAGGTTTTATCATTGATGCATCCTCATCCTTTTCTGGTCTTTCTTATTTGATAACTGTAGATAGCTGCCAAATAATGCTCAGTCTTTTTCTGACATTCTATATACTACCTTCTTGCTTGTCTCAAAGAAAAGTACTATGGAAAGTCGAAAACCGCTGGCTTCTTGGAAATAGACTTCTTAGAAATAAGCTTCGATAAATAGGCCCCGATAAATAGGCCCCGATAAATAGGCTCCAACAAATAGGCTCCGCAGTTATGCAATATCATGGTATAATTCAGAACTATGTGCGGTATTGTTTCACTCGTCTACAAAGATGAGAACCCTTCGATGGGGAAAGAGGCTGAGGCGCTTCTCAAGCGTCTCGAGTATCGAGGTTACGATTCGACCGGTGCTGCCTTTATCAGTGCCGACAAACGAATCACACTGCGAAAAAAGGTTGGCGCTCCTTCCAAAGTCTGCCCACTCCTTAAGATCGATTCCTTCAGTGGTCAGCGATTCATTGGACAAGTGCGCTGGGCTACATACGGAGGCGTCACCGATGTCAATAGTCAGCCCCACCATGTGCATTGCAAGATGGAGCTAGTCGGCGCTCATAATGGAAATATTTCTAATACCGATACGCTCAAGGCCTGGTTAACTGCTCGCGGCCACGCTGTGATTTCGGACAATGATGGCGAGATAATCGTACACCTCATCGAAGAGCACTATTCTGCTGCCCAATCGCTAGCCAGCTCTGACCTTGCCTATCTCCGCAAGGCTTACGCGAACGCTGGTCTAGCAGAAGGCGTGCCCGATGGAGTTCTACGCATGATCGAGGCTATTCGCAGGGCTCAAGCGCTTGCCGAAGGTTCCTATGCTGCTGCCGTCTCTGATCCACAACTTCCAGGAGTATTTGCCATCAAATCTGGCTCTTCACTCTATGCTGGCTTCGGCAGTGATGCCTTTGGCAATTTCATAGTGCTCTCTTCGGATCTGACTAGTGTGCTTTCTAAGACACGCACACTTATCCCTCTTTCCGAAGGTGAGGGTATTTGGTTCACCGAGAATCAATACCTTGTATTCAACCTTCAAGGTCAGCCATTTTTCTCGCATCCTCGCCTAAAGAGATCAAAGCTTTCGATCAAAGATACTCAGCTTTCACCCGAATACCAGCACTATATGGAGCAGGAAATCTCATCGAGCCCGAACAATATAATCCAGATTTTACGCTATTATTTCCGCGATCCAGCCACAGAGCCTCTTTCGGAACTCTTCGAGGAACACAAGGATGACTGCAAGGAAACCGCGGATAAGATCTCTTCGCTCTCTGAGCGTTTTGGCAATGAGGCTCTGCTTGCTGGAATGAAGGAGGTTTTCGAATCTCCAGCCTGGAATGAAATAGAAGCAAGAGTTCAGAATACGGGTGCAGCGCACTTTGTCGGTCAAGACTTTATTTCGGACGAGACCGAACTACTCAAAGAGCTCGCCGCCCTCAATCCGCCTATGCGAGGAAAGCTTCTGCTTATGGACAAAGTGATTGTATGGCGAAAACGCCGTGCAGTTCTGCGCTATACAGGCGAGCTCAAAAATGCCATACGCGAAGCTACGCAATCGGGAGGCAGAATTTACTTCGTCGCATCCGGCACATCCTATCATGCGGCATTAATTGCCGCTTATTTCTTCAATTCCATAGCCCATATAGCAGTCTATCCCTGCAATCCCGGCATGTTCCGCTCGATGTATTTCAATTGTCTGGGGAAAAATGATCTTATTATAGGAATATCGCAATCGGGCGAAACGAAAGATCTTGTCGATATATTCCAAGATGTAAAAAAGGCCAATAATTCGGTGCGCCTTGTAAGTATAGTGAATAATGAGAATAGCCGAATACCTCAAGAGCTCTCGGATTTTTATCTTCCTCTTTTGTGTGGACCAGAAATCGCTGTGGCAGCTACGAAATCCTTTACGAGCCAGATTGCCGTTCTCTATCTCTTAGCTGCAAGCTTCTCTATGCCAGAGCATAGAATTAGAGAAAACTTGCTCAAGGCCAAAGACCTGATGATCGAAACTATCGAGACACGGATGGGCGATATCGAGAGTGTGGCTGCGCACCTCTTTACGGCTTCTTCGATTCATATCCTGGGGACAGGATTAATCGGGCTAGCAAAAGAGGGAGCTCTCAAAATTCGCGAAGTCGTTCTGAACCACACAGAAGGCTATGATGCTGCAGAGTTCAAACATGGGCCCAACACTATTCTTGGCAGGAACACGCTACTTTCGCTGGCAGACCTTGAAAAACTTGTTGGAGCCGAGCCATTGACCGCCATTACTAACGATCTCTTCGAGAAGCTTTCGCACAACTATCCGCTCATATTCATCTGTCCACCCGAAGAGCGCGATAGGCGCATCACAGTAAGCCAGATACACACTCATAAGATTCGAGGAGCGGATATTGTGCTCATTGCCGAGCCTTCGCAGGAGTTGGCTCTTGCAGTGGAAGGCGCGCCGATGGGCATAGAGAAATATTGGTCGAAGTATATCCCCTTGCCACAATCTGGCGATCCATGCCTCTTTGTATTTTCGACTACAATAGCGCTGCAATATCTCGCTTACCGTATGTCGGTACGCAAAATGCAATGGCTAGATTCGCTGGGAATCCAAAATCATGGCGTACACCCCGACGCGCCAAAGAATGTCTCCAAGTCGATCACAGTGGACTAAAGAAGCGAGGGATAAACAAGAATAGACAGCAATCACTTATTCTTGCATATGATCCAGGGAAGAAAAATACCATCGCGCACCGCTACCTCGGCCTTCGCAGCGCACTCTTCCTCGGCGTTTGAGCCTCTCGAGGCAATGCCTAAGGTTCCCTGTATCGACATCCTCGAACATGAAAGCAAGCTCCCTCAGAGTCAAACCGCCCTCTTTTGCATTTAGAACTGCATATACTTTCTCATCGAGTCTCGGAGATATATCCAATGATATATGAGATGATGTAGTACCTATAGTACCTAAGGAGGCCGAGGGCTCTTTCAATAAAATAGAGTCCTCGTCTAGCTGTTCTCTTTCATGCTTCCATGCTATTGCCCTAAAAAATGCGTAGGTCCAGAGATTCGCCTCTTTTCGTGTTCCGGCAAAGATGATGGGAAGGTGTGGATGCATAGCCTGAAGCTCAGAAATGACCCTATACGCATGAGCAGCTGGCCATCTACCCTCGAGTCTCTTAGGATTCATAAAATCGCCGTAATGGGCCTCGATTACCATAGCGGCGTTCGGTAAACCCGAGAGTTCATCTAGGCTTCGATGAAGAATTGCTATCGAATCGAAATCGGTGAGTAGGTTTTCGTAGGTTTTGCGCTCGACTACCGCTAGAATCGTCTCGTTATGCATTAGAGCATAGTCACCGGCAGGCAATCGCCTCCGCTCGACCCGTGCTTTTGGAAATTTCCAAGGATAACGTTCGGCGCTGTCCATCGCCACTGTCAGCTCTAGCTTGGTTAGCCCCGGCCTCAAAGCGACCCGAGAGCGTGATTTGTGTTCTTTCTGGGCTGAATCTGTCTTGAAGAAGATCTGTTCGTAGCTCCCTTCACGGTTCCTATAGGCTTTTTCCAAGATGAGAAATTCGCATCGCTTCTTAGTAGGTCGATCTAGAATAATCTTCAAACTTCTTCCAAAACGCTCGAAAGATAGAACTGGTATGCGTTCTAGTTCCATGAAAAGATCGCGCTCATCTGGAGATGATCCATCTCTTATGCAAAAAATATTGCCTTTGGGTCCTGGCCAGGTATCCTGGGATCTGACCGCGAAAAAGTCGCCATTTTCGTCGCTGATGGAAATTCGATAGGGAAAGCGAGGATTGCCTGTTTGTTCTACCGTCCAGTACAGCATACTGTCCTTAGTGTATCAAAGCTTTGACATTAGCGGAATAAGGCTCATAACGCTGAGTGATATGTTCCTTGTGCCCTTGACCTCGTCATCTAAAGCCGTGTAACGTTGATTATTTATGAATGCATTCAAGCGCTATTTCGATGCTTATCGAGGGCTCCCTTCATCTCTCTATATTCTATTCCTTGCTACAATTATCAATTCTATGGGCATGTTCGTGTTTCCTTTTCTTACTTTGTATCTGACTGGGCGACTTGGAATGAGCCAGGAGAAAGCTGGATTTTTTATCATGATGCTTTACCTAGTCTATGGTCCCGCTTCTCTTATTGGCGGAAAGCTCGCTGATAGCTTTGGACGAAAAAAACTCATGGTCCTTGCACAGGTTTTGTCGGGATTATGTTATATTCCATGTGGCTTCCCTACCGTTGGCAGCAATATTCGCTGGTTTTTGCTTGCAAGCGTTTTCTTCGACGGATTGACAGACCCCGCCCGCTCAGCAATGATGACTGATCTCACTTCCCCCGAAAACAGGCGCCCAGCTTTTTCTCTCATCTATCTAGGTCACAATCTAGGCTTTGCGGTCGGAATGCTTCTAGCGGGCTTTCTGTTTGAAAACTATACATCTTGGCTTTTCTGGGGAAACGCGATCGCTATATTCGCAGCTATAACACTGGTTGGACTAAAGGTTCCAGAAACGAAACCTTCTCGCGGACAGATCGAAAAGAGCCTAGGTACGGGCAGGCAGGATGAAGCTCATAGAGGCAATATCATCCAAGCCCTCCTTTCAAGGCCAAATCTAATCATTTTCACTATGCTGACAGGACTTTATGGCTTTGTCTATGCACAACATCGTTTTATTTTACCGCTTCAGACCAAAGAATTCTTTGGCGCTCGCGGTTCAATTATCTATGGCACTTTGATGACGCTCAACGCCGTGATGGTAATCGTACTCTCCACGCCAATTATGACAATCACGCAGCGTTGGAAACCTATAAATGCAGTGGCTCTCTCTGGCTTTTTATTCGCCCTTGGATTTGGATTAATAGGTCTTAGACCTTCTGTAATGCTTATCTATGCAACCACAGCAATATGGACTTTAGGCGAGATTGTAAACGCTACAAATGAAGGTACCTATATTGCAAATAATACTCCAATTTCGCATAGGGCAAGATTTCAGGCATTTCTTCCGCTGTTGGGCGGAATCGGCTGGACCATTAGTCCACCTATCGTTGGCTCTTTCACCGACCATTTTGGACTAAGGACAGCTTGGCCCATCCTAGGAGCCATAGCAGCTCTTGCAGGTTTGTCTATCTATTATTTGGGGGTGATGGAAAAACGAGCCAACAAGAGATGATTGATTAGATATGAGCTCTTGCTAAAGCCCTGTAATGGCTCATTTCTGCATTTTAAGATTTCATAGCATTAACGATTTTCTCTCATGCAATTTATGCCGATACAAAAAGAGTGCTGCATGGGCGATATTGGACTTGAACCAATGACTTCCACCGTGTGAAGGTGGCACTCTCCCGCTGAGTTAATCGCCCAATCAGCACTCTTCTGCGGCATCCTAACAAAGCATGCCGCGATATGTCAAGGATAGCTGAGGGGACTAGCAAATTGAGCAAAAGCCAGAAAGAAGCCTCTCCTAATTCTCCTAAATCAAGACTCCACCATCTCAATATCCGATTTCAATCTCCAGCAGATGAACTGCGCATAGAACTCACGCGAAAATCTCTTCATCTCCTTATTCTATTCTGTATTCCTCTTCTCGACATTTCGCCGATGCTGCCAGTCTTTGCATTGATAGCTGGAATGCTACTCTATTCGATCAGCGAGATACTAAGACATCGAGGCTTCGATGTACCTATTATTTCGTCGATCACCGAGAGAGCCGCACGTCGCAGGGATAGCAATCACTTTGTATGGGGACCTATTACCCTTGCTCTGGGTGCGCTTTTTTCTCTATTGATTTTTGATCCTCTTCAAGCCAAAGTGGCTATACTTGCGCTGGGCCTTGGCGACAGTTTTTCGAGCCTCATAGGTAAGTCCTTTGGTCGCATTCCAATGCCGCTTTCTGGAGGAAAATCCGTAGAAGGATCGGTATTGTGTTTCGCCATAGTTTTGCTTGCTGTCTATTTGCTCACGGGTCGTTTTATGGCATCTATGATCATTGCATTGGCTACAACCTTTGCAGAATTCTGGCCCACAAAGGATTGGGACAATATCCTTATCCCACTTGCCGCAGGGATAGTTGCTTCTTTTATACTCTAATTCTATTGTACCGCATATTTCTTTATTGCTTAGACTAGGTTTATAGACTACATCGTTAGGCCATACCTGAGGTTCGATATAATAATCACTATTTCCATATATAGATATGATGAAGAATTTTTATCGACACAAACACACAGAATGCAAATGCAATAACAACAATCAATCCCCATACGAAGACTCTTGTGTCCCAAAGCCATACCCAGGAAGCAGCCGCTATCGTAAGCGCAATGCCTACAAATGCATAAGACCTATCTTCTTTTAGTCTTGCCGCAACAAGATAATCTATAGCATTCAAAACTATGAGCGAAGCAGTCACAATCATTGTAAGCTCGCTATAACCTGTCTGAAGCATGAACGAAGACTGAAAGCGATCGATGCTGATAGGCAAGAGCATAGCAAACATCGATCCTAAGAGGAGGGCGAACAAATAGCCTGTTTGCGGTTTCTCTTTTCCGATTCCTACAGCATAAAGGCCAGAAATAAAGAGCGAAATAATCCCAGAAAACCTTGCGCCATACACTAGTCTCGTGAGCGAAATCAGAGAACCGATGGAAGTGCTTCGCTGTGCTATAATGAGCATTGGAAGCCTAAGAGCTTCAGCTTCAACTAAAAAAATCCAAAGCGCAATCAAATGGATCTCCGCCGAAACTGTCTTTTGGAATGTAAAAAGCACAACAATCAGCATTGCAGTTGCAGCCAGTACAAAAAAACAGCATTCTAAAGCTCCAGCCAACTGTATGCCCATTGGTGAACCTAGAAAAAAATACTCGGTATATAAATGCAAATCAGCAAGAAAAAAAGGAAGCCTTTTGTCGGTTCCAATGCGAATAGCTAGCACAACTGACGCTACAAGCATCACTAGGCTCATACATGAAAGAAGCCAATATGTAAAACGGAAGTTGCGCCTTGTCACATTTATATCCTACTTCATTCCAACGATTGATTGAAGCATTTCTTTTCACTATAGTATGACGAATTCTCGCGACCACAAGAGGTATAGCAAATGGCAGAAAAAATAACGCCGCGCGAAGTCGATTATTCGCAGTGGTACATCGATATCGTTTTGAATGCAAAGCTAGCCGATTATTCACCTGTAAAAGGCAGCATGGTAATTCGTCCGCGCGGATATGCAATCTGGGAGAAAATCCGCAACGAATTCGACCGACGGTTTAAAGAGACTGGCCATGAAAATGCCTACTTCCCGCTGCTCATCCCAATGAGTTTTCTAAAAAAGGAAGCAGAGCATGTCAAAGGCTTTGCTCCTGAGCTCGCTGTTGTGACTCATGGTGGTGGAGAGGAGCTGGAAGAGCCATATTGCATACGCCCTACAAGCGAAACGATTATCTGGGCGATGTATCGAAACTGGATTCAGTCCTGGCGCGATCTGCCCCTGCTTATAAATCAGTGGGCTAACGTCATGCGCTGGGAAAAGCGCACCCGGCTGTTTTTACGGACTTCGGAATTCCTATGGCAGGAAGGCCATACCGCCCATGAGACAGAAAAAGAAGCCCGCGAAGAGACCTTGCGCATTCTAGAAATATATCGAGATGTGGTCGAGCGCTGCCTTGCAGTACCAGTAGTCGCTGGCATGAAGAGCGAAAGCGAAAAATTCGCCGGGGCCATCGAGACCTATACCATCGAGGCAATGATGCAGGACAAGAAAGCCCTGCAGGCGGGCACTAGTCACTTCCTTGGACAGAATTTTGCCCGTGCTTTCGATGTCCAGTTCCAAAATCGACAAGGCCAACTGGACTATGTGTGGGCAACGAGTTGGGGCGTTTCGACCCGGCTTATAGGCGCGGTCATAATGACGCACTCCGACGACAAAGGACTTGTTCTACCGCCTGCTCTGTCTCCCGAGGATGCGGTTATTATTCCCATCTATCGCAACGATTCAAAAGCTGCTGTTATTGCGTATGCTGAAAAACTCGAGGCTGATCTCAAAGCCGCTGGCTTCAAGGTTGTGTTAGATATCGACGATTCCTTTAGCCCTGGCTGGAAATTCGCCGAATGGGAACTTCGCGGTACGCCGGTACGAATCGAGATAGGACCTCGCGATATAAGATCGAATCAGGTTGTAATGGTACGAAGAGATACAGGCGAAAAGTTAATTGCCCCAAGCGCCGAAGCCGCAAGCAAGCTCAAAGAATTGCATAGCCTTATCCAGAGCTCTCTTTTTGAGCGAGCTCGATCTTTCCGTGAAGAGAATACAGAGCCCATTTCCGATCTTGAGGGTCTCATCGAATTCTTCGGTACCGAAACTGCGGGCACGGAAGGGGCACCTGGTGGATTTGCAGAGGCCCTCTGGTGTGGTTCTGCTGCCTGCGAGGCCTCTATAAAGGAAAAAACCAAGGCCACAATTCGCTGCTTGCCGCTGGGCAAGCAAGGCGATATCAAAGGGGTTTGTGCAATCTGTGGAGAGCCAGCAAGGTATCAGGCTATTTTTGCTCGCAACTATTGAATACTGCTACGAACCTTGTGTATATTGCTTTAGCAATCTGCTAGGAGTGTTTTTCATGCATAAGCATAAAAAGGTACATACTCAGCTTTTCTCTTAAGAGGAGTTGAGAAACTCCTAAGCCATAGCCTTCTTTCAAGAATCGACAA
>JAKJFY010000179.1:0-1052 GCA_022704665.1 Spirochaetota bacterium
CATCGCATTCTGGTCTGTCAGGCTCCAGAGCCGCGCCTATCGGAAGGTATCGAAATCCTTCCAGTCAAGGTGTTTCTGAAAGCACTTTGGGCAGATACTCTTATCGAATAAAGAAATAAACTCCTTTATTCCTTACTGCAGAATACAAAAAACTTCTTTACATTAGCACTTACAAATTGAATGAGCAAATCAGTGCGCCCAATTTTCTACGTGAAGTCCTTCAATCTGACGAAACTCTTGTTCATTATTTGTTACCAGGATGCCATCATAAAATTTTACAATTGATGCTATCAATAGATCATTTGGTCCAATCAGTGCTCCTGTTTTCTCCATTTTTTCTCTTATATCCGCGTAGACATACGTCATTAAATCATCAAATGCAATGATCTCAAATGGTTCGAGGAACATTTCAACTTTCTCTATATTGGATTTTCGATTTTTGCTCTTATATGCACCAAAGAATAATTCCGCCTTTACTATGGATGGAATACCGATTTCATTCGGGGGTATCGATAATACTTTTTCCTTTATTGATTCATATTTCCCATTAAGAAAGTAAATGCAAGTATTAGTATCGAGGTAATATATCATATTTCTTCTCTTTGAGAGTCATACGCGAAATCTGTTTCATTTGGTTCTACAAAGGTCTCATCTTGAATAGATCCAAACAGATCCTCAAAGCCAGGAGGATATACTGGATCTACTCTAGAACGGATTTGTTCAGTCACCCATTTTGAGATAGAAGTATGCTGGCGTTTTGCAGCATTTTCGATTTTTTTTAGAGTCTTTTCATCAACATAGAGTGATATTTGCGGCATAGGCATCTCCTTTCGTAAAAAGAATATCATTTGAGTTAGCTTAAGTCAAGTATATGTTAAAGTATAATTGTGCAATTATCTCCTGTAAAGTATTTTGTCAACTTAAGTTAATCAAATTTAAAAATCCACTGCCTTTGGTGGTTCAGAAGCGATTGTTATTATAAAGGGGAAGACAGCGAAAGCGGTTTTCAAGGGGCATAAGAATCTGAAGGAGAAGCCATATTGGAGAAACTA
>JAKJFY010000180.1:0-1051 GCA_022704665.1 Spirochaetota bacterium
TAATAGCAAAAAAAAGGAGCAACAGAATCCCGAGCCAAAAACTAGGTATTGCCATACCAAGCTGAGATATCACAAGCCCTATATAATGCCACGATGACCAGGGATGAACAGCAGACAACACTCCTATTGGTATTGCAATAAGAATGCCTATCAAGAGCCCTAAGACCGCAAGTGTCAATGTAAGAGGAAAGCGCTGAATAATCAAAGATAATACCGGCTCATCGGAAATCATCGATCGTCCAAAATCCAAATGAAGCGTGTTCCATAGAAACTCTCCGTATTGAACCCAGAGAGGCCTATCTGTACCCAATCTTGTTCTTATTGCTTGGATATCAGATTCACTAGATTCTATTCCTCCTATTATGAGCGCAGGATCTCCGGGAATAACTCGAACAACGAAAAAAATGATTGTCGATATTATAAACAATGTAAGAACGAGCCTGACAATTCGTTTTGCAATATATCTCGCCAATTTCATTTTTTGCTCCCTCGTAATGCTGCGGATCTACCGACATTTATCGCTAATTCGCATCTGAAACTTCGAGGTGCATTGACTCGGTGCGCGGCTTAATATTCTTCTTCCGTTGACCGTGTTTTCTTCTTTTAGGAGGAGGAGCGGGCAGCAAATCTTCTTCTTGAAGCACTTGTTCCATTGCTTCCTCCAAAGCCACTCGAGGTAAGCTGAGCGGCGATAGAAATACCCGAATATCCGAAAATACCTCATGCCTGAATGTGGCTGGTTCTTTCGGAAAGTCTCTGAGAGCAGCAAAATCCTTGATCCTCTGGCGGATGAACCAAGCCAGAAATGGAGATATGAGCCTTTTATCCGCCTGAATAATCTCAGCGGCGGTTACGCTGTTTAGAAGGCTACCTTCAGGCGCCTGGGCCAGCAGATCGAGAGAAGCCAAGTCTCTTAAAAATGCATCCTTGAATGCTTTATCTCCATGTATTGAAGCATGAACCTCAGGCAATAGATATTGCAAAAGGCCATATCTATCCAATGCTTGGATGATTTCTACTGATTTTCCAGTAGCTATTATCTTATAGAACT
>JAKJFY010000181.1:0-275 GCA_022704665.1 Spirochaetota bacterium
CGCCGAGGATATCGATATCAGACGCGATGGGGATTATAAAGTGGAAGACAGCGATAGCGGTTTTCAAGGGGCATACGAATCTAAAGGAGAAGCCATATTGGGGGAATCATTTCTGGAGTAGGGGATATTGTGTGACGACCATCGGGATGGACGAAGATAAGATTCGTCGTTATGTAACCTAATTTCCCCTATTTTTGTAACCATGAATCTGTATTGATCCCCAACTGGGCAAGTGTGAAGCGTTGCGCGCTCGTCGATTCAGAGATAATTGAACC
>JAKJFY010000181.1:285-1044 GCA_022704665.1 Spirochaetota bacterium
TGACGACCATCGGGATGGACGAAGATAAGATTCGTCGTTATGTAAAATACCAGGAAGATAGGGAGAAACAAGAGGAGAATAACTCGAAGGATTATGGGCTCTTTGAGAGCCCGGATTCTTAAAGCCACTACCTTTGGTGGTGGCTGTTTACTCTCCGATGGATTTTATCAATAGGTTAGATAGCATCTCATTTCTATAAAGAAAAGAGTACATATCCTCGTGCATTAAGAGCACATATCCTCGTGCATTAGCAATTCTTGACATCATCGGAAATAAGACCCCCAGATTCTGGATTAGCCCCAATATAATCACCATTAAAAAGCTCTCTTGCACAGTGATAATAAAATTATATCTTATTGTTTGTAACTGTCAACTCTAAGTTGACTTGTCAAGACTCGATTAAAATGTCCCCTTTTCACTCAGGCTGAGCAAGTGGCCAGTTCCTCCTTGTGTGGTAGTTGCTCGAGTTCGACATACTCGAGTTGAGTGTTTTGGTAGAGCAGCTTGATCCGTCCATCGAGCAGTTCTCTGACAGTCACCTGCGACCGTGGCTTGGGGAGGACTCGTGCAGTGCGCGTAATCTGCAACAATCGGCGTTTGTAGCTGACGACATAGTCATTGCTCACCACAGGAGGCGTTTCATAGCACAAGATGTCCTCAAGCGAGGTTGGTGTCGTGAGCGGCACATGAGCATCCTGTGGCTGTGCGGCTGCCTTCGCAAACTTCTCGTTGATCTTGGGAAGGTAGACTTCCCTGAGA
>JAKJFY010000182.1:0-1037 GCA_022704665.1 Spirochaetota bacterium
TATATCTATCCAATAATAGATTTAATGCTTGGAAGTTCTCACTATGGATGAGCAAACCATCGCATTGTTCGTCAAAGTCCTCAATCGAGCTCAGCAGTTTGTTTTTGAATGTCTCGTCAAAGAAACGGGTATCCAATACAAGTTTATCGTTGGCTTTAAGGAAATTTATTGTCAGCGGCTCACTATATGCCGGTGATACTGTATCCCCTTCTATCTCATCTATAGCAAAGAGTTTTATCCATTCCTGCCTTTGTGCTTCATTAGCTATAATCTGAGGATACAGCTCTTCCGGTATCCGGTCCAGAGTGATGCAATAATTGGTCTCTACGATGAATTTCTTTTTCAGCCATAGCTTTTTCTGGAAGTCCTCCAATTGAGCCATAAAATCTATCAGTTTAGTGGCGATTTGCCGCAGGACCCTTAGCTTGGTCAGATAATCCTCTACCTTAGATGCCTCGGCATTTTCTATATCGTCCAGATGCATAACTTCGTTCTTGATATAGAAATCCAGTTCTCGTTTCAGAAAAGCACCCAGGTTCTTATGAATGAAGTAATCCATAGTATTGCGGGCAGTGTATTGATTAATATACTTGCACAGCAGGATTCTATCCTTATCTTTATCTGTGGGAATAGCGATTGATAGACACTCGTAATATGCAGCCATATCAGGTTTCAGCTTAAGCGCATTTATTATGCTCGCAATAGTGTCTTTATTCAGGGCATCCTGCTTGGCTCCTGCTTGGTCGGGTCTGTATTCAAAGTTGATAATCAGCTCGTTATTGTCATCCAATTCTAGCGGATTATCCTTATGCAGGATAAAGTATCTTTTAGTGGCATCACTGGCTTTAACATTGGAATGTTCTCCTTCAGTGGCATCCACAATCTTAAAATGCAGCTTCAATCCTTCAGGCACTGAGCTATCTAACAAATCCAATTGTGCGGACTTGCTCTTTTGGTTTTCTCGCAGGTTTCTGATTGCTTCCGTCAAGTTTACAGTAAAATTAGTAAAGTACTCGGTCGTTTTGATGTAGTATTGG
>JAKJFY010000183.1:0-1035 GCA_022704665.1 Spirochaetota bacterium
ACATATTTCCGAATATTTCTTCCTATGATGAAGGCACCTTTGATATTGATATCGGTGCTCAATATCATGACTGTATGGAATGATTATCTTGGACCGCTTGTCTTCTTGAACTCACGAGACAAATATACACTTCCTCTCGGTCTTGCTGCATTCAAGGGCATGCATGAAATGCAAGTCATTCCGATTATGGCGATAACCACAATTATGATAATACCGCCTATCATTGCCTTTGCATTTGCACAGAAATACATAATAGAAGGCATGAGTGGAGCCCTGAAAGGATAGAACATGAACACATCATATGGCGCAGAGTGCGACTGGCAGAACCATAAGCTTCTCAATATTGATCGGCTCCCAGGTCGAGCCTACATAAAACGATGGAAAGATTTAAAAAGCGCCTTATGCAACGATGAATCAAAGCAGCTGGGGTTTCGGAAGCTCAATGGATCATGGAAATTTCTTTATCTTGCAGCTCCTGAGCTCTCTCCTCTCGGGTTCGAAACGCCTGACTTCGATGACAGCACTTGGGAAAATATCGAGGTGCCATCTCATTGGCAGCTAAAAGGCTATGGAAAGCCACATTATACAGATGTATATTATCCATTCCCTGTGAGGCCTCCTTTTGTTCCGAGAGCCAATCCAACCGGAATATATCGCCATACCTTTTTTTTGGATGATCTATCGCGTCGACAGATACTGAGATTCCACGGTGTGGATTCTGCATTCCATGTATGGATAAATGGTAAACTCGCAGGGTTTTCCAAAGGTTCGCGCTTACCGGCAGAATTCGATATAACTTCTCTACTGAGGACTGGCAAGAACACAATTGTGGTAAGAGTATATCAATGGTCTGATGGAAGCTATCTCGAAGATCAGGATATGTGGTGGTTATCTGGAATATTCAGAGATGTCGAGATATATGAGGTTCCTCTGGTTTCGTTGTTCGATGTATCGCATAAAATATCCTTCGATGATAGATATATAGATGCATTTTTGAAGATCGAATTGCAAATAGAAAACAAAAGCGAGGAAGCT
>JAKJFY010000184.1:0-1034 GCA_022704665.1 Spirochaetota bacterium
ATGGTAATTTTCGCTATCCAGATGCTTGCCTTCGGAAACACTCCAATTGGCCCATTTCCGCGCAGCTGGATAGTGCTTGCGTTTGGTCTTCTTTTTGCCCTATTGGGAGCTATATCATGCATCATTCCAGAAATTTTGGTACAGTTTCTGACAATTCTTGTCGGCGTCCTCAATATTTTGGGCGGCGTACTAGCTCTGGCAAAAATGCTGCCTTCCAAACAGCGATGCCCAGAGGAACCGCGCAAACCCACTCCCCCAATACTCACTAAGCTCTTTGCAACACAGCTTACCCTCAACCTCCTACAAATCCTTTTTGGCATGTCGATGCTCGTTCCTGGCATGGTTCCAGGGCTGGTTATCGGTGTAATCCTTGCTGCAAATGGGTGTGTGCTCCTCTATCTTCTCCACATCTTACTCATGCTGGATACAATGCGCAGCGAGATGGAAGCTGCCAAATAAGATGTATCTTTGCAAGGAGGTTTAGGATGTTCAAGTTTGAAGAAGGAAAATGCTACAAAATGCCAGCACACTTTGGCGGGGTTCCTTTCGATCCCGATGCCAAAGCCATTTACGACGACGTCGTTACGATCGACTTTTGCTACACCACGGACGCCGAGAAGCTTTCCAACTACCTGCCGGAAGGTCTCGAGCTCATAAAGCCCGAATTGACCGTTGAATATCAGCAGTGCAGACAGGTCGAATGGATGGCCGGCTCGGCCTACAACCTAGTCTGTGTTACCGTTCCGGTACGGTTCAATGGCCGTCACGACCATCTGGAAGGGATATTTGTGCTCGTCATGTGGGAAAACAAGACAACGCCGATTCTGACAGGGAACATGATGGGCTTCCCCAAGATTTATGCCGACATTGAAGATTTACATATTCTTGCCGACAACTTCCGAACTTGCATGAGTTTTGAGGGCAAGACGTTCCTGGAGTTGGAAGCGATTAGGCAGACGGCCATGAGCGGGGATCAAGTAAAGGCAATGGACACCGATCTCAATACCATTGGGTGGCGCTATATACCAAAAGTG
>JAKJFY010000185.1:0-1032 GCA_022704665.1 Spirochaetota bacterium
GATATCCCACTCGTTGAATCAAGCATCAACACCGATCCAGGTCATTTCTTTGAACATTGGGTCGCAGGGCAGCTCCGGCGCGCACTTTCCTATACGAGATCGGGCACGCTTCTCTATTATCGCACCTCCGATGGCGCAGAGGTCGATTTTGTCGTGCAGACGAATCGCGAGCTCATCCCGATTGAGGTGAAATGGACAGACCATCCGCGTCAAAACGATACACGGCACCTAAAAACCTTTATCGCAGAGCAGTCGAGCTGCTGTGCACGCGGCTATCTTGTTTCGCGCTGCCCCTACATGCTCGACCTCGGCAATCACATCACTGCGATTCCTTGGTGGATGATCTAAGACAGATGAACAGGATTCCTCGACAGGATATCAGGATTGTGCAGGATTGACAGGATGTTTTTTCTTTTTCCTCCCCCAAATCAACAATCCCGTTCATCCTTCTCTTATCCTGTCATCCCGTCCTTCTCTTCCCCCAAACTAAAAATCCCGTTAATCCCGTCTTCATCCTGCAATCCTGTCTAAAATTATCCTGTCATCCCGTCTAAAATTATCCTATTTATCCTATCAAAATATCCTAGCTCGCTTGAAATTATATATAAAAATGTCCTATAATTTCTTTTATGAAACGTAACGCACTCGATGTGCTCATTGAATGGAAGCATAGGCCCAATAGAAAGCCCCTTATAATCCGCGGAGCTCGCCAAGTCGGCAAAACCGAGCTCGTGCGCATATTCGCCCAGCAAGAATTCGACTCGTTCATCGAGATCAATTTCGATGAGTATCCTCAAAAAGCGAGCCTCTTTGCAGACGATGATATCCAGAACATTATTCGCTTCATCGAAATCGATTCGAACCAAAAAATTGTACCCGGTAAAACGCTGCTCTTTCTCGATGAGATTCAATCAGCGCCTTCAGTGCTTGCTCGCCTGCGCTACTTCTATGAAAAAATACCCACACTCCATGTCATAGGTGCAGGCTCGCTCTTAGATTTTGTACTCTCCGAACCCGACTATTCCGTACCCG
>JAKJFY010000186.1:0-1025 GCA_022704665.1 Spirochaetota bacterium
CGTTCAGCGCTGTAATGGCTTGGTTCAGAAGAAGCCTCTGAGACCACAATAGCACCGACTTGAATTTTCTCGGACTCGAAATCGATACGAATACCAAGGGTATTAGTGCGCAGGCGAGGCACTCCGTGGTTTCCTATAAGCGGGTAGGCGAACACAAGAATCTGTCCACAATACGAAGGGTCTGTCAAAGACTGATTGTAACCGACCATTCCTGTCGTAAATACAACCTCGCCTTCTGTGGAGGCATCAGCTCCAATCGAATATCCATCAAATATCGAACCATCTTCAAGCACAAGGCATGCTGATTTGAAATGTACGGGCATAGAGCTTCCTTGCAAGCTTTCTGCAAGCTTTTTGCGACTTTATCCAAAAATTATGAATATTTCAAGGGCTATATGCAGTAAAAAAGGATAAATATGCAAAATAAATGTAGAATAATGGATCCATCGCAATAGTCAATCGAAGAGGACCGCCATCAGACTCATATAGAGGGGAATCGTGATCATCGATGCGACCGTGGTCAGCGATGTTCCAATGGCTGCATACTCGGAATCGGATTTATAAGTTTCTGCAAGGATAGGTGTCTGGGTCATGGCTGGCATTGAGGCCTGCATCACAAATACTTCCTTCATGAGAAGTGGTATATCGAGGTTCCTTACAACCATAAACATGAATGCGGGCGTTATCAAAAAACGCCCAACGAGCACCGCTATAAAATCTTTTTCGAACTTGAGCTTTTTCCAGTCTACTCGCGCAATCACGATACCAATGAACAGCATCGAAAGAGGCGTAGTCATATTGCCCAGATATTTGCAAGTATCCATAATGGACTTAGGAAGCGTTATTCCCACTAAGATAAAGAACACCGCAGTTAAGAAGCCAATTAAAGGAGGTGACAGGATGCGTTTTAGCCCTGATAGAGAGATAAGCGAGGGCATTGGGCTCCTATTGCGCACCGCACCATCCATTGAAATGCCATATACGCCTATGGTCCAAAAGAGTGTAGTGTTAGCTATATAGTAGAG
>JAKJFY010000187.1:0-707 GCA_022704665.1 Spirochaetota bacterium
GGACATTTTAATCGAGTCTTGACAAAGTCAAAAGTGATCATTGACAAAAATGTCAAATTGGGCTAATTTACGAAAAAATTTTAGGCTATTATTAGCCTAAAGGAGAAAGTTTATGAAAAAGAAAGTGTTTCTATCGGGACTAGTGTTATTGCTTATTGCTATTCCAGTCTTTGCTTCAGGATCTAGCACAATAAATTTGGATGCAACCGTCAGCCAGATACTAAGTATCACTAAATGCTCTGGTTTTACTGAGACTCTTGATACGACTAATGCAGGTGCAATTAATGGTGTTTGCCTCGGTGCCGTCGGAATAAAGGCCAATGTACAAAACTGGGAAATTCAGATTAAATCCGACAATACATGGAAAATGGTTAAAGCGGCAGGACAGCCAGGAAGCGATAGCGGTTATCCTTATGAATTTAGATTTGGCGATACAGGAGAGACGATAGTTAATTCTACCAGCGAACCGGATGGATTGTATACTATACAGAAAAATGCGCCATTGACCACTGAGGGATATTTCAACATTTTTGTATTCTACCAGACAGCGGAAGCGCTCGGTATCCTGGCGGGTTCTTATACGGATACTATTACAATTACACTTTCAGCAACCTGAGAGAATTATCCTGCATAGTTATAGAAGGCTGCCCGCTTAATGGGCGGCCTTTTTTATGATATTTTTATATAATTGAATTATGAGCTTTATT
>JAKJFY010000187.1:717-1018 GCA_022704665.1 Spirochaetota bacterium
AGCCAGAAAAAGAATATAGCCAAGATGTCAATAGTCTTGCTTTCGCTATTGTTTTGCGTGTCTGCGATATTCTTTTTTGTCATGCTATACAAAAGCGCGAACCGATCGGAATCAGAACTGCTTGGAAGCGTCTCCAAGAGAATAGCGCAGCAAATCTCCGAGTCCCTGCAAGAGATGCTCAATGTCGGTGAAGGCTTACGCGAGTTAATCATTGCTGGTAGCGGTAGGAACTATGCGTCGCTGGGACCACTGGCCGATGAGGCGCTTGCTCGGTTGCCTTATATAGACTCGATTACGATAG
>JAKJFY010000188.1:0-1016 GCA_022704665.1 Spirochaetota bacterium
ATAGTTCTTCTCCTTACACGTATAATATAATCATGAATACACGTGTAAGTCAAGATTGGCGTCTGTAGAAGACGAAACGATCTCACTATTCTAAATATGGTAAAATGGAGAGTAATAACTGTGAAAACGAAGACTATTTTCAAAAGCCTTCTAACGACAAAGCTCACTTGCCGCTATGGAGCGTCTTGTTATGCTTCATTTGTATTATTTGGAGTGTCTGCTCTTTTTCCTCTGATCATCGCTTTTGCTTCGGTTCACTGAGGTATTTAGAGCTTGGAGGTTTTTTGTTGCATCAGAACCACCCTTGGACTGAGGCTTGATATGATCAACTTCCCATCCCATCTCGGATGATTTCCCATAAGAAGGCTTATACATCTGGTTCCCATATGGGTCTTGCCTGTATTTATCAGGATCCTTTCCTCTAATTTCTTTTGCATTTTCCCATGCTTTTTCTATTTGGTCTTTTGTTGCCATTCTGCAATCCTCCTTTGTCTATTATGCATAACATTGGAGCTGCGCCCCTTTGTCAAGACCATTTGTTGATGGTTTTAAGTAGAGGGGGTATGATAAAATGAACACGAAGTTAAGAGAAAAAAGGAAGGGTTCATGTCTAGAAGGAAGTTCAACTAGGAGTTTAAGGTAGCAGATGCCAAGCTTGTCCTCGATGATGAGTTGCCGGTATCTCAAATAGCTCAACAACTTTCAGTGCATCCGAATAGTCTCTACCGTTGGGTGAGCGAGTATGAGAAGTATGGTGAGAGCGCTTTCCCCGGTAATGGAAGTACGATCTATAGCTATCAAGCAGAAATACACAGACTCGAACGAAGGAATCAGGAACTTGAGAAAGAGGTTGAATTTTTGAAAAATTCCGGGTCTTCTTGCAGCAAAAAAGGACGTGAGTATAATGAGCCCTAGAATTTAGACCATTGTGGATGAAGAATAAGGTGGACAAAGCCTTCTTGCCAAAAAAGAAAAAGGTGGCATAGAGTTTACTATGCGCAAACACTATGACAAGG
>JAKJFY010000018.1:0-32660 GCA_022704665.1 Spirochaetota bacterium
ATGTGCCTTTCTATGCTTATGCATGAAAAACACTCCTAGCAGATTGCCAAAGCAATATACACAAGGTTCGTAGCAGTGATCTGCATTGGTCTATCGATAGAATTCAGGCTATTATTTTTGGCGCATAATCAGCCTTGATTCGATATAGAAACGTTTCTCCGAAGCTTCGCCCATCGAAAATGCCTTGCGAGGCATTACCCCTTCCTGAATAACAACACTGAAAAGCAGGTCTTTGTCCACAGGCGGAAGATAAAGCCCCAAGCTTCCCTTTTTTCTGCCAAGAGCTTCTATGCTTGCACTGCCATGTATATAATCGATACCCACCTCTGGATGCGCCTTGCGATACTCATCTATGCATTCCTGAATAGTGGAGACCGCAAGCCGCGCTTTGGGCTTCTCGAATCGAATCGTTCCTGTCCGATTTTCGGTGACAAATGCAAAGAGGTGGCAATCTTGCGATACATCGACCTCAGCAAAAGCCTGCTTTGCATCAGATCCATAGTGGATCTCTGAGCCAACATCGCTCAGCTTGCGAAGAAAATCTGCAGCATCGATATTGAAGAGCACACGATGAATAGGATGGAAAGGGAGCCCCTCCTCATGTAGATTCACAAGCTCAACGAGCGCATAGCGCGCTGGGTGCTCCGAGAGAATTCTTTCGGCGTCTGGCTTATCTCTGTATGCATTCTTTGTCTCTTCCCAAATAGCCTTTGCAGTAGCAAGCGAGTGATTCCCATCGCCAACTGCAAAGAGCAAGACATCATCCGCACTATAACTGGAACCATATCTCCTACTAAATGCACAAGGATCAGCAAGATTTTCGAGAGCTTGCGCAATTCTGGCAAACTCCTTTTCTTCCTTTACGAACCAACCACGGATATGCCCCGAATTCTGCATCAAATCGAAATCATAAGCCTTTTGGAAATAATACCTTCGTTCATAAAGCGGCTCTATAAGAGTCTTCTTGGGATCATCGACCAGAATCATGATATGTGGCAGTTCCAGCGGTGCACCACGCCTAATCTTCATGCGGGGCGGAAGGCGCTCCTCTATAGTGTCTTCTGTAGGTCGAATCAGACTTTTGGAATCCTTACCATACCGATAATGTTCTAGATCGATCGCGACAACAAGGCCAAGTCTAGGCTTTATTTCGAAGGGAGTCGTACGTTCCACTAACACGAAGGCTTCTCTCCTCGAGGTGATTATGCCTTGCTCCAAATATTCATGCATTGTCCTATGTATAGCTGAAATACGCTGATCCATGTCGCCATCTTTGAGGAAGCATTCAGGAAAAATCAATCTGAGAGTCGAAGGAGCATCACCTACTTCGCGGGCCACATTCTCCCAATATTCACGCTCTGAGGAATATTGATCGCATGCTATCACCGCCCATTTCCGGTAATCGACGCCTTCTTTTGGCAGATATATCTCAGGAATAGAGATAGCTAAGTCTTTTAGTCTTTCGCGCATTCTTGGGTACCTTGATCATCCAAAATTCGACCTAGAATTCTATCCGACATCCGGACTTTTCTATTTTGCTTTTAAGCCAAGATAATCATCTAGGTGATAACGCTCCCTCAATAATTTCAGCAAACGACGATAGATAAGCGAGGATACGAGAAGAGAGAGCAAAAATGATATGCCAATTGCCCATATCAAGGCTTCTTGCGGAAGAAGCTTGGAGAAAGCCACCGAATAGAACAACATTAAAAGCACAAAACAAATCGCCATTAGAAGAATATTCGCCACTGTTGCCCCTACTACAAAGAGAGCAACTTTACCTTTATTAGCTTGTTTCTTATTCATATTGATCCTCATCCCTTATAAGACTATGGAGATCGCTCCCCCATCTCTTCTAAGACTGCGGCGATTGCGCCTTAGGTTTGCGAAATTCCAGGAGCAAAAATCCAAGTATCAAGAGTATCTCGCCAACAGTGATAGCAGAGTCGGCAACATTGAAGGTCGCAAATCGTTCCATTCCAAGGAAACCATACATATTCACCGAAATAAAATCTACGACTCCACCAGGTCGCACAATTCGATCGATCAGATTCCCTATTCCTCCCCCCGCTATTAGACCTATCGAATATCTAAGTATTGGTGAAAGATTTTCCGATTTGAAATAATAGAAAAGCAGTGCAATAAGCACAACAATAGGCAACAAAATGAAAAACAAGAATCTGAGCAGCGGGGGAGAAAGAGCACCAATAGAAAAGGCTGCTCCCGTGTTCCGAGTATGCACGATCCACACAAAGTCTCCAAAAATCCGTGCAAAAATCCTTCCTTCGGGGATATACTTTACAACCAGCGCCTTCGTAATCTGATCTACAACAATTATAATCCCAGAAAGCAAAAGAGGAGCTAGAGGCAGCTTTTTCTTCATCTCACAATCCGGTGGGTATATCGAGGAATATCGTATCGAGACCCAACTCTGTGTGAGCTTTTTCCGCTATGGCTTTTACGCCCCAGATCTCTGTGGCATAGTGTCCTGCGGCTATGAAGTTTATGCCACCCTCTATCAGGTAATGATAGATGGAATGCGAAGGTTCACCGGTTATGTAAAGATCGATACCTTCCGTTATGGCTTCGAGAGACTCGAATGGAGCTCCACCGGATACAATGGCAACAGTTTTGATCTCTTTTGGTCCCGCAGCTATTACGGACTTCGCGGCTGAGCCATCGGGAAGAATCTTAGCTATGATTTGATCCAGTTTCGTTGGCTTTGGTAGAACACCAGACCATCCGATACTAATGCCATGATATATTCCAAAAGCTTTCCTCTCTTTAAGCCCAAGCAGATTTGCGAGCTGGGCATTATTCCCCACATCAGGATGTCTATCGAGGGGAAGGTGACATGCATAGAGAGCCATATCGGAATCAAAAAGCATCTTAAGCCTTTCCCTAAGGCTGCCTACTAAAGGTTCGGGCTTTCCCCAGAACAGGCCGTGATGGACAAATAAAAGATCGGCATTCATACTGCGAGCTCTTTTAATGCTTTCAGCGCAGGCATCGACAGCAACTGCAATTTTCTGTATAGGTTTTGAAGAGCTGCAGGCAACCTGAATACCATTGAGGGAATCGTCAATCTGTCTAAGTTGATCGATTTCAAGAAAGGATCGAGCCCAAGTGTCGAATTCAGCAAGTATCATGGAACTAGTATAGAAAAAAAGAACCCTTCATGGAAGGAGGCAGACCATGAAGGGTTCAAAAGCTATATAATGTCGTTTCGCCACCGACACTCGCTAATTGCTTTCAATTTGAATATATCACATTCTCATAATTGCGTCAATATATTGGGATTACATTTAATATGAAAAATTATGAAAATTTTACCAAATAATGTTAAATTCCATCATAGTTCACATAATATGCCATAATATGCGTTTTTATGCAATAGATAGAAAGCCAATCTGTTTTGACAGCGATGTCTTTAAGCCCCATTTCTCTGGAACATTATTTTGTACTATAATCTAGCATAAATATGGATATGCGGAGATAAAATGATCTACTGGAATGCCGATCTAGCTGCGAAAATAAGATGCAGTTCGGAAGATATGAAGATCTTGCCTTCTTATATTGATTACCTGGTAGACTCGGCTAACAAGATTGCTCAAGGCGGTATACAGCCTACTTCAGGGCAATTCTCTTCAGAAAAAGATGACTTTTTTAGATTTGGCCTTCTTTTAGTAAGCGAAGGGTTATCAGGCGAAATATTGGAGGAGATTCTCACGGTGCTTCTATATGTCAGCAAGGCTGAAGGCATCGAATTTCTAAAACAATGTATTGCTGCCGAAGCTATTCTTTCCATAGCAAATGGCGAGGATGAGGAAATAATGCTCCGCAAGCTTCTTCCGTACTGTGGCATAGATGCGGCTCTAGATGCTATAGCACAAAGGAAATCAGAACATGCTGATTGAACGCCTCGCTAAGATGTATGTCCAATGGGGAGAGCCCAGACAGTCGAGTGAGTCTGGGAAAAAAAGGAATCAACAAATACAAGCGATTCGCGAATTTCTAGAAATCATCCAGGAAACAAGCGAAAATCGCAAGGAGCTCTTTGCAGTATCTCAACAATCTCGGAGAAAGGCAACCAAGCTTTCCTATCTCCTCCTTGCAAGCGACACCGAGCCTGAAGCAATCCGCGATTCTTTCTTGCGCTCAGGCCTCCTATTCAAGGAACAGCACAATAACAAGCCTGAGGTACTAATGTGGTTAGCTGGCGCAGAAGCATGCGCTCGAGGCATTCATCCTTATGTTGTATTCCTTATCATGTCAGCATATTGCGGACTTGAAACAGCAAACTCGGAATTTTTATGGCTCCAAGAGAAATCAAAGCTCCAAGACACTAAGCTTACAGAATATATCGTTCCTGGAGATCTCACCGACAACATTGAAGAGGCCCTCAGCGAACCTGTAAGATTTCAACGCACTATCCGAATAGCAGGCATGCCTTTGGCAGCATCAGCCTTTGCTGGATGCTCTCTATATTATATTGAACAGATTCTCGCTCTTGTTGGGCCCATTGGTTCCTTCATTCTCACAGAGATGATAGCCGCGGCGCGCAAAAGACTTATCTCTGATGAAATATGTACCGCTCAGCAAGCTTTCCTCGACCTTTATTCGCGTCAAGAATCCGAAAGCTCGGCTTTGGATAAAGAGCTGATGACAGGAATGGAAGCCTTTGAAGAATCGAGTCAGCCCGATCCAGACCTAATCCGTACAACAACCGATATCATTATGTCTGCCGAAGCGAAAGCTCTAAAGGCGACGCTGTCTTCCATGAGCGATAACGAAATCGCCTCCCTGTTGCAATGTCTCGAGCCTATAGCCCATGAACGGCTTCTAAGCTTGATTTCTCAAGGGCGACAGAGGCGCATATTGACCGTGATTCGGCAAACGGATAATGTGACTGGCGAAAGAATGCTCCGCGATGCACAGCTTTTTGCACAAAAATTGCTTTCGTCCTATGCTCCGCGAAATCTCAGGCCAGGAGAAACTCTCAAAATTCCAGAGCTATTGAGAAATCTTATTTCTTCATTGCTCAGAAGAGAATAGAAGATAGACCACCTTGGAGCATAAGATTGGTATTCACTTCTGCAAAAGTTTATTAGCTCGTTCGGTTGCTTTAACCACGGCTTTGATCAATGTCACTCGAAGCCCGCCATCTTCAAGCTCCATCAGGCCGTCAATAGTAGATCCTGCTGGTGTGGTAACCTGGTCTTTGAGCTTAGCTGGATGTTCTCCTGTGACAAGCACTGTCTTAGCCGCGCCGAGCACAGTCTGTGCTGCTAGTTCAATGGAGACCTCGCGCGGCAAGCCCATCTTTACCCCGCCATCTGTTAGCGCCTCAATTATTAGGTAAACATAGGCGGGCCCAGAACCTGAAAGACCTGTCACCGCATCCATGTACTGCTCATCTAAAACGAGAGCACGCCCAACCGATTCGAAAAGCTGCTTGACTATCTGGATTTTCGATTCTTCTGTAAAGCGCGCTGGTGCCAGCGCAGTCATGCCTTCGCCAACGAGCACCCCAAGATTTGGCATTGTACGTATGAGTGAAACTTTTCGAGCAAGCTTTGTCTGCATCGAGTCCAGCGTGACGCCTGCAACAGTCGAAACGACAACGCTCTCATCGGAAATGACATCAGCGATTTCTTGAAGCACTTCGAAGATAGTCCTTGGCTTGACGGCTATTAGAATGATCTCGGACTGCCTTGCTACTTCGCGGTTCCGAAGCACCGCTGTCACATTATATTTATCCTCCAAATTTTTCCTGTGTTGTTCGGTCCGCACAGAAAGAATCACATCGGAAGGAGTCAAAAGCCCTTTTGACAAAGAACCAGCGAGAATCGCTTCCCCGATTTTACCAGCACCAATTATTCCAAGCTTGTATTGCATGCTTCCTCCGTTCAGCCACGTAAGGCCAACTCCAGGACCACAGCGCTGTCAGTTTTTTCGTCGCGGTATTTTACAATACAAGGCGCCGCAAGTGAAATGCCCAAACTCTCTGCATAAGAACCTCGAGCGGGCCGAGTACCTGGAACGACAACTGCATTCTCCGGTATTTCGCCAAAGACTTCTTCCCCTCTCACCAAATCGAAAATCCTTGTGCCCTTGGTGATGATTACGCCTGGAGCGATCACTGCCCTTTTCTTGACCTGAATACCCTCAAAAATCCCACACATCCCACCGATAAATACTTCGTCTTCGATAATCACGGGATTTGCCTGCGGAGGCTCAAGCACACCGCCGATCTGCGCTCCTGCCGATAGATGTACCTTCTTGCCTATGTGCGCACAAGAGCCAACCAACACGTGGCTATCCACCATTGTGTCCTGATCTACAAAGGCTCCTACATTGATATACGAAGGCGGCATTATCACCACTCCGCGAGCGATAAATGCGCCGCACCGCACCGAAGTTCCTCCAGGTACAATCCGCACGCCATCCGAAAGAGTAAAATGCCGAGGCGAAAAAGCCGGTCTATCAAAAAAACCATCGGCTGGCCAAGACCATTCAACCATGCCGCTTGCTCGAAAGCCGGAGAGGATGGCTTCTTTAACCCAGGCATTTACTTTCCAAGAGCCATCCGAAAGTCTGTCCACGACTCTTATGCTGCCATTTTCCAATAATTCAAGAAATAGAACCCACTGTTCCTTATCAAAGTGACATTGCTCAGAAAAAATCGCTTGGAGAGTCTGGGCAATCTTATCCACTTGTGCACCAGAAGTTATATCATCGCCCATGTTCGTAAAACCCCTATTGGTTTCAGCATCTTTATTCATCACATTTTCCATATCTATTATAACAGCCAAGCGCCGCCAGCACGCTATCCATAAGCTCCTTTGTGGCCTTCGTAGCAGACACAAGCGGCAACCTGAGCCCATCCCCCGTTAGCCCGCAAATTTTAAGCGCTGTCTTTAGAGGAATAGGATTCGACTCGACAAACAGCGCATCCATAAATGGCAAAAGCTCCCCATGCATAGCCATCGCGTCCTGGCGGCGCCCAGCTCGCGCGGCATCTACGAGCGCCCTAAATCGTCTTGGCAGCACATTTGCAGCCACGCTGACAAGACCTTCCGCACCTACGGATATCGAGGCAAGCGCAAGTCCATCATCTCCAGACAGCACAGTCTTTCCCTCCGGCAGAGTGCGACAGATCTCGCCTATCTGTGTTAGATTGCCGGAGGACTCCTTGACCGCCGCAATATTTTCGATCTCCCAGAGCTGCTTCAGCACAGAAGGTACTAGATTGAGCCCAGTCCGCCCAGGAACATTGTAGACAATCACAGGCTTACCGCCCGCTGCTGCCGCGACTGCCCTATAATGAGCAACCAGACCAACCGGAGTTGGCTTATTGTAATAAGGAACGACTACAAGCACCGCATCTGCTCCTAGGTCTACTGCCTCCTCTGTCAAGCGAACAGCGGCCTTAGTCGAATTCGAGCCAGTGCCTACAACCACAGGAATGCCAAGCTTGCGCCCAACAGCTTTTCTAACAAGCTCTCGACGCTCCATAGACTCTACAGTAGCTCCCTCACCTGTCGAGCCCAGCACCACGACAAACTGCACTCCACCAGACTCGCGCACCCAAAAACGCTGAAAGCTCTCCCGAACCGACTCATCTGCAAAGGCACTCTGCGCATATTCGCCTGCGGAAGCTTCGAAATCTCGTCCTACCAGAAAATCGAGTAATCGCTCAAATGCCTTATAATCGATGTCGAGTGCATCGTCAAACGGCGTTGCAATGGCGACGCCTAAACCGTCGATAGTATCCATAATGTTCTTGCCTCCTTCAGTTTTTCTTTATCTCCTAAACCTAACTAAAAAGATCATTCAGTACATCTTCCATACCAAAAAGGCCCTTGCGCCCTAGAATCCACTGAGCAGCTTTGAGGGCTCCTGCTGCAAAGACCCGCCTATCTCTAGCGCGATGAATCATCGATAACTGTTCATGTGGAGCATCGAATAATATTTCGTGTACACCTGTCTCAGTCCCCGCTCTCAGCGAAGCTATGGGAATCTTATCCGCAATCCAATTCTCTGCCCCAGATGCGTTCCATCCTGTATATCGTGTTGAACTGGAAATGATCGCTCGAGCCAGAGCTTTAGCCGTCCCGCTTGGCGCGTCTTTTTTGGCTGAATGGTGGTGCTCGAAAATCGCTATTTCGCCATCCGAATACCAATCTGCAAAACGAGCAAGCTGAGAAGCAATTCTCAGCATAAAGGCAACTGCAAAGGAAAAATTAGGGCTTACAAGCACCCCAGTTTTTTCTCCAACGCGTGCCGCCAAATCTGGAATGTCCCATCCTGTAGTTGCAATTACAAAAGGTATTCCTTTCTGAATAGCCCAGTCGATATGCGACTCAACTGCATCGGCGGAGCTGGCATCTATGGCTACATCTATGTAGCTATCGGGGATTGTCTCGCCTTTGTCGACCATCCATGCCACAGAAAATCCAATTGCATTATTTGCCTGCACTTCTTCGACAATCGCATGAGCTAGCTTTCCTGCTCCGAAAATACCAATATTCATTGTCATCTAGAACCTCCTTCAAAAAATGCAGCATGAAGGCTGCGAATCGCCCTCTCAGCATCAGCCTCTTGCACAATGAGGCTCAAGTTTATCCCATTCGCACCCATGCTTATTAGATCGATAGGGATGCCGTCCATTGCGACAAAAGTAGTCCGAAGCACCTCAGGCGTTTTGCGCAGAAGATCTCCAACAATAGCGATCACTGCCCGATTATCAGCCACAGAGACTTGGCCTAATTCTTCGAGATTCTTTAAGAGGTCTTGGAAAATCAAATGCTTATCCAGCGATACCGATACACATATCTCTGAAGTCGAAACAAGATCTACGGACACGCCGAGCCTCCCGAAGATGTCGAAAAGCTTAGCTAGAAATCCTGCCTGATCCGTCATAGATTCTTGAATAATCGAAATGATCACTACCTGTTGTCGCATTGCAATAGCTACACAAGGCCGACCACTCGACTCTCCAGGACTAATGGTAGAAAACTTTCCGTAAGGCGCAAAGGTGCTCCTGATCGTGACAGGTATGCCTGCTTCGAGAGCTGGCCTTACAGTGGCGGGGTGCAAAACTTTTGCTCCATAAGAAGCAAGCTCCACGGCCTCCTCATAGCTCAGGATTTCGACAGTTCTGGCAGAAGGCGCTATGCGAGGATCGGCAGTCATGATTCCTTCGACATCCGTCCAGATCTCGATTTCATCGGCCTGAAGTGCAAGAGCTAAAAGCCCTGCTGAATAATCGCTGCCACCTCTCCCCAGCGTTGTGGTATCATCAGCATCATCAGAACCTATATATCCTTGTGTAACAAGGATATCGCTGGATTCGAGAAGAGGCTTTAGATAAAGGGCAGCGTTCTCTTTTATTACCGGTAGCTTGGGATGAGCATTTCCAAAATGATTATCTGTGCGAATAACTTTTCTAGCATCAAGAAGAGGACATTTTATGTATTCTGAAACAAGCAAAGAAGATAAGCGTTCACCTGCTGCGGCTATCTCATCCATAACTCGTGGGCTGAACTCGCCTAGGAGATCGATTCCATGAATTCTCCGCTGAAGGTTTTCGATGATTTCCCTGATCTTCCCAATAATATCGGGAGTTGCGATATCTAGCTCATGGCTAGCTTCAAGATGTGATTTCTCGATTTTGCCTAGAAGCCGAATTGCCCTATCTAGATCATGAGACCGAGCTGCTTCTGCCATCTCGAAGAGCGTGTTGGTAATCCCAGCCATAGCCGAGACAAGCACAACACACCTAGAGCCATCTCGTGAGCGCACAATACTGGCTACTTCCCTGATATGGGCGGCGCTTCCCACCGATGTACCGCCAAATTTCATCACAAGGGTCCTCATCTGTCGACCTCTTTCAACATCCCCATAGACAGTGCCATCTCGGCATTGAGAATCGAAGCGCCTGCCGCTCCTCTCTCGGTATTATGACCTAGCGAGATGAATTTAAAGTCTAAAATAGGACAAGGACGCAATCTCCCCAGACTAATGCACATGCCATCCTCTTCCTCGGCATCTAGACGAGGCTGAGGCCTGTCATCGGCTTCTATAAGCCGTAAGAACTGTTTAGGGGCACTTGGCAGATCATAGGCCAGAGTCTTTGGCTTGTAGTTTTGGAAAGCTTCTACGACTCTTTCTAGGCTCGTCTTTGATTTCAATTTTGCGGAGATAGATAGAGTGTGGCCATCGATCACTGGTACACGAGTACAGGTCGCCGAAACCGTAAAGGAGGCGGGCACAATAGAAATCACATTTTTCTCTTTGACTAAGCGTCCCAATATCTTATTGGACTCCGATTCTACCTTAGATTCCTCATTTCGTATGAAAGGAATAACATTCCCTTCGATATCGAGCGCAGATACACCCGGATAACCAGCCCCACTGATTGCCTGCATGCTTGTAACCATAACCGCATCAAGGCCGAATTGTTCTTCGAGAATTGCCAAAGGCACTGCGAGCATTATGGTTGTGCAGTTCGGATTAGTAACGATAGTGCCATGCCATCCTCGCTTAGCCTTCTGCATTTCGATCAATTCAAGGTGTTCGGGATTTAGCTCTGGAATAAGGAGAGGAATGTCTTCGTCCATCCTGAAGGCACTTGCATTCGAAAACACATAGGCACCAGCCTCTGCAAACAATGGCTCGATCTCGTGTGCGGGACCTGCATCGAGGGCTGAAAAAACAATGGGAGAAAAGGCAAGCTCTGGAGAACATGGAACGACAATTGCATCTGCATGCCCTGCGTATGAAAGCCCCGAAAGACGCCATCGACAGGCTTCTGCATATTTCTTGCCTGCCGATCGATCGCTTGCAGCCAAAAACTTTGGATAGAACCATGGATGGTTGGCAATTCTGCGGAGAAATCGCTGCCCTACCACTCCTGTTGCACCAAGTATTGTGACTGGAATCTTTTTTGAAGGAGAAAATTGCAATTGGGATTGATTATTGTTCATGGTACCTCCATACCTTCCGGTGGAGGTCAGCCTGCGCCCTTCAAAGAAATCCTATTCCTGAAAGAAGCTGTAAAACTGCTTGTAAGCTAAGCAGCTATGCCTGGGCTCCTTTCATTAAGAAAGGCAAACGTCAGGCGCTCCGCGGAACGATTGATTTCCGCGACAGCCGTCGGGTATTAGCCCGGACGTCCAAGAACAGCCTTGAGAGAAAGACTCTGTCCCTTCGGCGATCCTCCCCTTTCTGGTGCGTTCACAGGCTCTCTCGGCCTCCCGTCCGTACTCATGGGGATCGCTCCTCCATCGGTGAAGTGACCCTATCATAGAGTGTTAGGTTCACACAAGGGGGCAAATCATGCTTATTAAGAGAAAGCCAAAGCTTTGCTTCACCAGCTATCTTGCACTAAAGAGTCAAACTCGTTATTCCTATCTGCAAACGAGCATTTATGATACCATCATGCTATTCTTCTTTTTCTGAGATAGAAGTTGCTGCCTCAGATGCGCTTGTGGCGCTATCAAGGATGCTATTCAGGATTGGAGAGCCAGAGGAAGTATTGGGCTGTTTTCTCAATTCCGTTCTTCCTCTATTCGAAGCACGGGCTTATGTGGCCTGCTCTCGAGCGGGTTCTGGCGATGTTCTGCGATATCTCGATGTAGGTCCCAATGAAGATTCCTGGTCCGATGGAATTGTCAAGATTGGCAAAGAAGTTTGCCTTGGTTCTATACCCTGTGGACTTGCTCTCGAAGCCGATGAATTCGTCCAGAAGAGATGGAAAAACGCGATTATCCTCGAAGTCCCTGTCAAGCAGAGAGAAGTAACCTCCTTTGTGCTCAGTCTCTTGCTTTCTCCGGATTGCAGCTCTGAGCTCATTTCGCTTGCAAGTACTACAATCCAGAATGCAGCAAAGATAATCGAAGAATTTCTCGGAATGCGACTCAAGCTCGCCGAAAAAATCGATAGGGACAATGGCCAGCTCATTGGTGTTGCCGAATCCAGTCTGAGCGAAGCGCCTGTATCCTGGTGCGGCATAGTGGGTAACTCAGGTGTAATGCGAGAGATGTTCTCGATGATCGATCAGGTCGCGGACACTGAAGCAACGGTTCTTCTTCTTGGAGAGAGCGGCACTGGCAAGGAATTGGTCGCAAAGGCTATTCATCAGAAAAGCTCTCGCGCTTCAAAGCCTTTCGTGGCAATAAATTGCGCTGCTCTTCCAGAATCCATAATCGAAAGCGAGCTTTTCGGACATGAAAAAGGCTCATATACTGGTGCATTCGAGCAACGGAAGGGTCGATTTGAACAGGCAAACGAGGGAACGCTTTTTTTAGATGAAATTGGCGAACTATCGCCCGCCCTGCAAATAAAGCTTTTGCGCTTTCTTCAGGATCATCGCTTCGAGCGCGTGGGTGGAAATGCAAACATCGAAGCCGATGTGCGCGTCATTGCGGCTACCAATAGCAATCTCCAAGAAGCAGTGAATCAGGGCAGGTTCAGGGCAGACCTTTATTACAGACTCAATGTGTTCCCCATCAATGTTCCTCCTTTGCGCGAGAGGGGTGCCGACATACTCCTTCTTGCCGATCACTTTGTGAACCAGTTCAACATACAGAATAATAAGAAGATCCACCGGATTTCGACGCCAGCATTGGATCTTCTCATGATCTACCATTGGCCTGGCAACGTCCGAGAATTAGAAAACTGCATTCTGCGCGCAGCGATCCTTTCGACAGATAGCGTAATTCACGCTTATCATCTGCCACCCAGTCTTCAGTCTGCGGCTTCGACAGGCACAGAGCCCAAAACAGGACTCGATGCCGAGATCTTTCGCCTTGAAAAAGAACTCATAATTGAAGCTCTCAAACTGGAGAATGGCAATGTCGCCGCTGCAGCAAGGCGGCTCGTGGTCACCGAGCGCAGGATACGATATGCAATCCAGCGCTATAGAATCGATCCTCGCCGATTCAAAACAAAATTATAGATTCTTCTTTAATCTTGTTGAGTCTTGCAATGTCGATTCAAGACAAAATTGTAAGCTTTTTCCGAATCTTACAATTTTGTAATTGTGCCTTCATAAATGAGCGCATTTTGGAATACTTAGGAGCTAATTGTACTATTTCGCACAGAGTACCCTTTTATACCTCATATAGATATATGAAAGCGAATTTTGCATACCTAAAATCATTCCTATAATGCGAATGGACCTAATTTAGGCACGCTTTTTGCTACATTCTTTGAAACACTCTTTGCTTTCATGGAGAACTTTTTTATGAACAAATATTCTAATGCTATTTCTTTGATCGATCACTTTGGCAGCCGCTGTTTTTCGAATGATGCAATGCGAGAACGCCTTCCTCGCTCAGCATTTGAGGCGATCCTCGAGATTCAAGCCGGCAAAAAAGAGCTTACGCTCGACATTGCCGAAATTGTTGCCGCCGCGATGAAGGAGTGGGCTTCCGAACATGGCGCGACTCATTACACTCATTGGTTCCATCCTCTCTCTGGGCTTACTGCTGAGAAGCAGGAATCCTTCGTGTCACCACAGCCCAATGGGGGCATTTTGATGGAATTCTCGGGCAAAGACCTCGTTAAGGGCGAACCCGATGCATCTAGCTTTGCCTCGGGCGGCCTTAGAGCAACCTTCGAGGCTCGCGGTTATACCGCATGGGATGTTACAAGCCCTGCATTTCTCAAACGAAACGCCGATCGCTTGATTCTATGCATTCCTACTGCATTCGTGTCCTATACCGGGCTTGCTCTGGACAAGAAAGTGCCACTGTTGCGCTCAATGGAAGCATTAAATTGCGCTGGCCTTCGCTTGCTGCGCCTCCTTAAAGATGGCGAGACTAATCGAATTATTGTCTACGCTGGTCCTGAGCAGGAATATTTCCTCGTGAATGCTGAGCTCTATAGAAAACGGCCTGATCTCAGGCTTTGCGGCCGCACAGTGTTGGGGTCAATGGCCGCAAAGGGTCAGGAGCTCGAAGATCATTATTACGGAGCCATAGAAGAGAAGGCAGCCGCTTTTATGAACGAGCTCAACAATGAGCTCTGGGCAATGGGAATATCCGCGAAAACCCAGCACAATGAAGTAGCTCCTAATCAATTCGAAATAGCTTGTATTTACTCACAGGCAAATATAGCCGCTGATGCCAACCAACTCGTAATGGAGACCATTTGTAGAGTTGCAGAGCATCATGGCCTTGCCGCGCTCCTGCATGAAAAACCCTTTGCAGGCTTAAATGGCTCAGGGAAGCATATAAACTGGTCCATCGGTACTGACAAGGGTATCAATCTTCTCGACCCAATCATAGTCGCAGGCATTCCATCCGAGGAAGACGCAAGGTTTAGATTTATGCGATTCGCTCTTTTTTCTCTTGCGGTAATCGAGGCTGTAGATAGACGTGCCGGGCTTCTGCGCGCGATTACCGCGACTGCAGGCAATGATCGAAGGCTCGGTGGCCATGAAGCGCCACCCGCAATTCTTTCGATATACCTTGGGAAACCACTCTATGACCTTTTCGATTCGCTCCAAAACCAGAATAATACACAAAGAATTGCCAATGCCTTATTGGAGCTCGGCATAAAGAGCCTTCCAAAACTCTCACGCGACTTCTCCGATAGAAATCGCACGAGCCCTTTCGCTTTTACTGGCAATAAATTCGAATTTCGTATGGTGGGTTCCTCGCAGTCTGCCGCAACCCCGCTTACCATGCTGAATGCTGCGGTTGCGGAAGCATTAAATCACATCTCTAAAGAGATCGAGCAAGAACTAACAAAAGGCATGCCCTTGCTCGACGCCGCGCGCTTTGTTGCGCAAAAATCCTGGCAAGAGCATCGACGCGTTGTGTTCAATGGCAATGGATATTCGATCGACTGGATACATGAGGCAGAGCAGCGAGGACTACCGATTTTTCGCTCCGCGGTAGATGCTATCCAAGAGCTGACCAAGCCAGACAATGCAAAAATGTTGACTGATCTCTGCATTCTTTTGCCCGAGGAGACTGAGGCTCGACAGCATATCTATCTAGAGCGTTACTCCAAGCAGATAAAAATCGAATCCGCTATGATGATCGACCTTGTTCGGAGATCTATTATTCCCACAGCAAGCGAAGCAGCAAGCCGCTATAGTGCTTCTTGTACCAATATAGCCTCCATCGGATCGAATCCTGTGGTACAAGAAGCCTATGCCAAGCGCATAGCCCAGCTTACCATAAAATCTGCAGAAGGCCTCGATCTCCTCGAGAAAGCCCTCAACGATGCGACGCACACGGAGAACGATCTCGAACGAGCAAAGCTATTCCGAGACTCGGTTGTGCCTCTTATGGATGAGCTCAGAAAAACTTGCGACGAACTAGAGTGCATTGTGCCTCAAGATCTGTGGCCGCTCCCCACCTATGGCGATCTACTCTTTACTCTCTGAGTTAAGAGTCCATGCATCATGTAAGAGGTTTGGAGCATTATGGTCTAGAGCACTATAGTTTAGAGCACTGCAGTTTGAAGCACAATAATCTTGGAAACTGAGGCCATGTTGCTCTACTAGCTCGCTCCTGTTACGATAGTGACTGATGAAGTTTCTGCGCCGAATAATTCCATGGATTCTTGTCGCTGCAATCATCCTTGCCGCTCTCTACATCCCAGACCTAGGACCGGAGAATTATAAAGATTTCGACTCACTTTTCAAGAACGAGCGCGTACGCCAAGGAATCGCTGGTTATGAAGTTGCGATCATCAAGGGTGGAGAAATAGTCTTCAATAAGGCCTATGGCTTCGATGGACAGCGAAATCTTCTAGATACTTCTACCCCCCTATATATAGGACCAGCTTCGGAGATCTTTACTGGGACACTCCTTGCCCAGCTTGTAAATGAAAAAAAGATAACCCTCGATGTGCCCATCACCCACTTTCTCCCAGAACTCGGCTCGCTCAAAGCCAGGACAGCGAGCGGTGATTCTCTCGACCTGCCACTTACTCTCCGCCTTCTTGCAGCACATCGTGTTGCGTTTCCAGAGAAAGACCTTCCAGAATTCGATCCTGAAAGCATGGGTCTCGAGGCAGGTCTCCCAGACGCAGATCTATTCTTAAGTTCCCATTTTCCTACGGAAAAATATACACGGAGTCGGCTTTCTTACCGAATCGTAGGTGCAATTCTGGAAAAAGCCACAGGCATGAAGTACTCCGAGCTCCTCGAATCGATGATAGCTGTTCCGCTGGATATGCGATCTACTACTGCCGAGCCCTCCTCTATGCTGCATATCGCTGTGGGTGCTGGCTCGTTTTTTGGCCTTACATTTCCCTACGTAGAGAAATTCCCATATGATGCAGCGCCTTCGGATGGCATAGTAACCACAAGCGAAGATCTTGCAAAATTCTTGAGATTTGTTGTATCGCCAAAGCATGGCCAGAGAATTCCTGGGCTCTCTTCAGCACAGACACCCATGCTTTATCAGCCCCTCTACAAGGATGGAGATACGGGTTTTGGATGGCGTATCATCGAGAATAAGGAAGGTCGCTCAATTTTCCAGGGAGGCTCGATTCGAGGCTATGCATCGCGCATTGTCATCTATCCTGAGCGCAACTCCGCAATAGTTATTCTCTGCCCGCAGGATGGTGTGCTCATCTCGAACTTTCTATTGCCAAAGCTGGTCTCCTGTGCAGAACAAGTATTGTTCGAAGGAGAGAGTCGTCGATCCTTCCCCACACAGCGTGCTCAACTCGTGCTTGGTTTCATCTTTATTATTTACTTGCTAAACGTAATCTTGCAAACACTTATGTCCTATTCCTGGGCTAAGAACCTACTTAAGTACCGCGAGACCAGCATATCCCAGCTTTATGCCCGCTTTGTTATTTTGAGAACTTTTGTTGGCTTGGTGCTTCGAATTCTCATAGTGATATTGGCTCCCTTCGCCATTGGAGCGCTCGTGGGATGGCAGGTAACTTACCAGGAAATAATAGCCTTCGAGCCTGGAGTATCAACTATGCTTATGACGGCTCTATTGTTTGGCGTTTTGCGCAATATAACCAGGCTTGTAATGGTCCTAAGGCTGAGGCACTTCTAAAATAAATTCGCTTCTTAAATATGCTCTACTGTTGTGCTCTACTGTTGAGCTTCGCCCAGATATGCCTTTCGCACACGGTCATCTTGGAGTAGCTCATGCCCAGCACCAAAAAGCGAGATGCAGCCAGTCTCTAAGACATAACCATAGTCAGCCACTTCAAGAGCTGCCTTTGCATTCTGCTCCACAAGCAATACAGTTGTTCCTTCCGAATTTATCTGCTTGATTATTTCGAAAATCATCTTAGATATGAGAGGAGCAAGGCCGAGAGAAGGTTCATCCATCATAAGAAGCTTGGGTTTCGACATAAGCCCTCTACCTACTGCAAGCATCTGCTGTTCTCCGCCTGAGAGTGTTCCGCCTTTCTGCGCTCTTCTCTCCTTAAGTCTTGGAAAAAGCTCATATACATGCTCAAGATCTGCTATCACAGCTTTCTTGTCCGTTCTAGAATAGGCACCAAGAAGTAGATTTTCTTCCACCGAAAGATTCGAGAATATTCGCCTGCCCTCAGGCACCAGGGCTACGCCTTTTTTCACTATTTCCAGGGTTGGCCTTCCTGATATAACTGATCCCTGTAGAAGCACCTCGCCTGAACTCGGCTTTACGAGCCCAGCAATGGCACGCAGCGTGGTACTTTTCCCAGCGCCATTGGCCCCTATAAGTGTAACGATCTTTCTATCGGGAATATCGAGATCGATCCCTTGGAGTGCATGGATACCGCCGTAATAAACTGAGAGATTCTTGATTTCCAGCATCAGTCCACTCCTAGATAGGCTTCGATGACCTTAGGATTCTTCTGAATGGAAGATGGATCACCTTGAGCTATAGTGATGCCATAATCCAGCACATACATGCGTTCACACACGCCCATGACTACTTGCATATGGTGCTCAATCAAGAAGATAGTGAGATCGAATTCGTCTCGAATCTTGCGGATAAAATCCATGAGTTCGAAGGATTCCTGTGGATTCATACCCGCAGCTGGCTCATCGAGGAGAAGAATCTTGGGTTTTGTAGCGAGTGCTCGCGCAATTTCGAGCCGCCTTTGCTGCCCATACGGAAGACTTGTACCATTTTCATTTGCTAAATGCGCCAGTCCTACTTGTTCTAGCAACTCAATGGAAAATCGCCGAGCCTCGGACTCACGTGCGCGATACCCTGGAAGGTGCAGAGTGGCGGCCAGTATTCCAGTATCTATGCTCAGATTGCAGGCAACCAACACATTCTCGAGCACAGACATTTCCTTGAATAGCCTGATATTCTGAAAAGTCCGCGCTATACCGAGAGCAGTGATGCTGTGAGGCTTAAGCCCAGTAATATCTCTTCCTTTGAAAAGAACTTTTCCTTCGGTCGGACTCAGCATTCCTGTTATCATATTGAATGCCGTTGTTTTTCCAGCGCCGTTTGGTCCTATAAGTCCAACTATCTCGTTCTTTTGGATTTCCAGATTAAAATCACTTACAGCAGTAAGTCCACCAAATCTCATGGTGAGATGGGAAGTGCTCAGCATCAGCTCAGGGTGTTCTGGCATGGCTGCCTCCCTTCTTGCTTTTCTTGACGAATGCGTTCTGGAACATCTCCCAACTGAATTCCTTATTGCCCATAAGCCCCCGCTGGCGATAGATAATCATCACCATTAGGAGAATCGAGAATACTACCATACGAAGACCTGGCATGGCCGGCGTCTTGACAAAGATGAGGTTTATCGGCTCATCGAGGAAGCGCAGCGCCTCCATCATTACTGTAACGATTATTGCAGATATCACTGAACCTGAGATAGAGCCGACTCCTCCAAGTACGACTATGAGCAGAATATTGTAGGTAAGCGTGAAAGTGAACATTTTTGGGTCAATAGTAGTGATCATGTGGCCAAGGAGAGCTCCACCAATGCCAGCCAGAAAACTCGACACGGTAAATGAGGTTACCTTAACCTTGAACACATTGATTCCCATCGCCTCCGCGGCTAACTCATCATCTCGGACTGCTTTCATCGCTCTCCCATAGCTCGAGCGCATAAGAAGAACCATAAAGAGCACTACAAGACCCGCTGCTGCCCATACCGCAAAGGTGGTAGAAAAACGAGGCAGACCTTTCAATCCCTGAGCTCCATTGGTAATCGATTGGGCATTTGTAATGATGACTCTGATGATCTCGGCAAAGCCAAGCGTCGCGATTGCGAGGTAATCATCTCTAAGGCGCAGGACAGGAGCACCAATAAGAAAGCCGACGCAAGCCGATACAAGTCCCGCTATTATAAGCGCGGGTAAAAATGGAATTGTAAGGTGATGTAGCCATGGAACGATTGGCACAAGGAAATAATTCATCTCTTTGAGCGGCGCAGGCATGGTGAGAAGCGCGCTCACATAGGCTCCCACAGCCATGAATCCGGCATGCCCAAGAGAAAATAGCCCCGTAAAGCCATTTAGGAGATTGAGAGAAAGAGCTAGCACAATGTAGATAGCGCATAGATTGAATACGCGCAGCGAAAACGCATCGAATAATCTATCGGCTATGAATATGAAGAGAACGCATGCTGCCAAAAATAGAATCGTGTATAGAACGTTCTTAGAAATAGCTTCGCTTCTAATGGAACTTTTTTTACTCATGGTCACACCTTCTCAGCCTGGCGCTTGCCTAAGAGTCCTGTGGGTTTTACCAATAGTACAATGATGAGCAAAATAAATGCAAAAGCATCCCTATAACCAGAGAGTGTCGGTAGTAATGCAACCATCATTATTTCGATTATGCCAAGCAAGAATCCACCAAGCACGGCGCCTGCTATGTTGCCTATCCCACCTATGACTGCGGCAATGAAGCATTTTAGGCCTGGCATCATTCCCATAAGCGGATTCAACTGAGGATATTTGAATGACCACATAATGCCACCGAAAGCCGCAAGCAGAGAGCCAATGCCAAAAGTAACAGAAACGACTTTATTGACATCCACTGCCATTAAGCGGGCTGCCTCGATATCTGTGGAAACGGCGCGCATGGCCATGCCGATCTTGGTCTTATTTACAATCCACAAGAGCAAAATCAAAAGCCCAAAGGTAAAAAGAGGAATTATCAGGCTTATGGTGATCATTGAAACTGGGCCAAAATAGATGACCTTCGAAAGAACGTCGGGTACAGGCATTCCCTTAGGTCTTCCTCCAAAAATCAAGACAGCCAGACTCTCCAAAAGAAAAGATGCTCCTATTGCGCTTATCATTATAGAAATGCGCGGCGAATCGCGAAGCGGCTTATAGGCCACTCGCTCGAGGCCAATACCGAAAAACGCGGTAAAGACAATAGCTAAGAGCAGCGCCGCCCACCATGGCAGAGACATAAGTGTCATTCCATAGAAAGCAACATAAGCCCCAACCATGAAAATATCGCCATGTGCAAAGTTTATGAGCCTCAATATTCCATACACCATTGTGTAGCCAATGGCGAGGAGTGCGTAGAGACTTCCGAGTGAGAGCGCATTGACGATATGCTGAAATAATAATGAAAGTGTCATGCTTCCTCATAACTATAAGAAAAGGAGCGGATGCTCTCGACCTTATTCTTCGATGATTCTCCGCTCCTTCTATCGACTTATGATATATTGGAAGGGGGGCGCTTTAATGCACCCACCATCCCACCTCCAGTTAAGATCCTATGTACGGTTAGTATGGCTCGACAGTCGCCATATAGGTGAATTTGCCATCTTTGATGGTCTTGATCACCGCACTCTTCACGGCATCGCCATCTTCGTTGAGAGTTATCATTCCAGTCGCACCAGGGAAATCCTTTGTGACCGCTATTGCTGCACGAACCTTTTCCTTGTCGAGGCTGCCTGCGCGCTGCAGTGCATCGCGTGCCACCAAGTAGCCATCGAAGCCAAGTGCAGTTACTGCTGCAGGCTCCTTATTGTATTTCTTGCGATACTCATCGAGGAATACTTTGGATGTTTCCGTGATAGGCGTCTCGGTTGCAAAGAAAGTAGAGAACACAACGCCTTCGACAGCTTGTTTCCCGACATCGATGAATTCTGGAGTCTCCCATGTATCTCCGCCCAAGAATGGGGTCTTAATCCCGAGCTCCTTGCCTTGCTTAATGATAAGAGCGCTTTCGGTGTAGTTGCCTGGCGCAAAGATAACATCGGGCTTGTGCTTCTTGATCTCGGTAAGTTGAGCAGAAAAGTCGGTGTCGCCCGTGTTGTAGTTCAATTCAGCAAGGATTGCATTCTCATCACCTGTTAACTGTTTGAATGCATCGGCAAAGAATTTCGCTAGCCCAACAGAGTAATCGTTCGAAACTTCGCGGATTATTACGGCTTTCTTAGCACCTAAAGTATTGTATGCATAGTTGGCCATGACCGTGCCCTGGAAGGGATCGATAAAGCATACTCGGAAGTAGTACTCATTACCTTTTGTGACCAATGGATTCGTGCATGATAGACCGATTGCCGATACTTTGGCATTCTTGACGATGGGACCAGCAGCCATGGAGAGCGAAGAACCCCAAGACCCAAGCACGATATTGACTTTGTCCTTGTCGACGAGCCTTTGTGCTGCATTGGCCGCCTCGACTTTGTCAGACTTATTATCAGCAATTACAAGCTCGATCTTATATTCTTTGTCGCCGATCTTGACAGTTGGATATAGCTCATTAGCCAGCTTGATACCTTCGACTTCGAGCGCACCGCCACCTGCATTTGCGCCAGTCAGTGGCTCGAACACGCCAAACTTTACAGTCTTGGGAGCACTCGGCCCACAAGCCACAATGAGCAGAGCGATTCCAATGGTTAATAGCCCAATCCTCACAATTCTCTTCATGATTACCTCCTTCCTGTATGTCCATTTCAAATACCAATAGGACATTATCAATGGTAGAACGCCGGAGGCGTTCTGTCAAATATATTTTACACTATTTAGGAGATTTAATGAACAATATTGAAGCAAAAATGCTATACAAAACTTCGAGTACATCACTTCAAAATCTCGGCGTACCTTGTCTGTTCTTGTCTTCGCATTGCGCAGAAATGAGCGAAATGATTTAATAGGCCGAGGAGAAAAACGCATGGAAAGCTATGATGTCGTGATTGTGGGCACAGGCCCAGCTGGACTTGGTGCTGCATTCGAGCTTCTAGAGTCGAAACCATCGTTCAATATTCTCCTAATCGACAAACAACGGGTATCCTCGGGCGGGCTCAGAAACGATTGCAAGATGAATTTTACTTGGCCTATAGGTTTTCCTCTGGAGTGTTGGGATGAGGCTACTGGCAAACACTACCTTGAGCGCGTCGAGACTTTTCTCGAGCCAAATTTCATGGAAAAACGCAACATCGAAATCTACAAGAAACGAGCAGAGAAGATAGGGGTTCAATTGCTCGATGTGCGTCAGTCGCACCTGGGCACCGATGGTGGTTTTAAGCTAATTAAGGATCTCACAGCAAGGCTCAAAGAGCTAGGTGCGGCTTTCAGCTTTGGAGAGGAAATGCTTGGAGTCGTGCCTCGATCTAGGGTTCTAATAACAGATAAGCGCGAGCTGCAATATGACTCTTTAATAGTAGCACCTGGCCGTGGTGGTTTTGCATTTCTCCAAAGGCTTATGGAAGATCTTGGAATCAAATACCGCGACAATGTGGTCGATATCGGCATCCGGGTCGAGACAACAGAAGAACACTATCCGATCGTGAGCGATTATTATGATCCTAAATTCCTTTTTCCCAAGAAAACGCGCACTTTCTGCACCAACTCTCGGGCTGCCTATGTGGTGCAGGAGCGCTATGGCGATGAAAAACAAGGTTATTGGTACTCGATAAATGGCCATGCATGGTCTCATGAGCGACCTCCAAATGGCCTTGTAAACTTCGCGATTCTAAAAACTATAACACTGACGCAGCCACTCGCTTCCGGACAAGATTATGCGCAGATGTTAGGACACCTTGCAGCATTGCTTGGAGGCGGGAAACCGATAATGCAACGCATAGGCGATTTTCGGCTTGGTAAGCGATCATTTGCCAACTCTTTTACTGGAGATCTCTATAACTTCAACCCCTCTCTTCCATCATGCACGCCAGGGGATATCAGCCTCTGCATTCCAGCAAAGACAATGCGCGCTATATGGAACGCAATGAAATTGCTAGATACAATTGTGCCTGGCGTTATGCACCCGTCGACAATCATGTACTATCCAGAGATCAAACTGTATGCAAACCGCCCAGTTTTTATCGATGAGAACTTCCAGGCGTTGCCGGGAATCTATTTTATAGGCGATGGTGCAGGTACAAGCCGAGGGATTACCTCGGCATGGGCTTCGGGGATGAGAGCCGCTCATGGAATTATTAGGGTATCGAATCTTTGAACTTTGAAGCGAAATAAAAAACCGAAGGTGCAACTTATTACTAGAGCCATTTGCTGGAATTCGGCCGACAAGTTCTTTCTATACCCAACAAACTTTGCCTAGAATAGAAAAGGCAATATTTTATCCGGATTTTTGCCAAAACAAGTAACCTCGTCTATATCCTTAATGAATTGCCCCTGGACAATCGCGAATAGGGTGCGCTCGATGCCAAGCCCTCCACCGCAAACCTGTGGAAAAAATCCCTGGCCTTGCGAATCTCTCATGTGAGCAATGCTCAAAAATGGGCCATAGCCATCGAGCGCGGCCATATTTTCGAGATTCCCATGTCGATCGAAGCGCGGTGGCTCCCTCAGAACGGCATTATCCAGAAGGCGAGCAACGATCGCTTCGTATACCCATTCTCGCAAGCCGCCAGAGAGGATTTCATAAGCATGCCCAAGGCTCCCATCTCTATAGAGGGGAGCTGCGCATAAGTCATAATTGAAGACCTGCCTTGGAGAAATTTCTTTCTTCGAAGGCCTTCTCCCATCTCGAGATAGATAGGGATACACCAGATCGTAGTTCTCTCGTAAAAGCCCTAGGACCCAGAAAAATTGTGTCTTGGCTTTCTGCCCAAACTGCTCTTCTAGGCTGCATCCACTCTGTACCTCGATTTCATCGCTATAGAATCTTGGAAATGGCTTCGATGGAACAGTGAGCTTGACTCCAAGTGCTCCCAAACTCTCTGCAGCCAGCACTAGAATTCTTTTTGTACTATAGATGATCAAATCCTCGAAAAAATCGAGCGCTCGATCTAGTTCTTTAGATAAGACCTCAGTCGTCTCTTTTGGCCTATCGAAATAGTCGTCCTCGTTAAGCTTGTGTGCTCGCTTGAATTCGATATCCATTTGAGAAAAATCGATGAGGTATTTGTGCCTTGAGGTGGACGATGGCAACTCGAGACGGATATTAGGCGAGTCTACGTATATTCCTTCTATATATGGATTTAGACAAGCAACCATCTTGGAATAGATCATAGAATGTGTAGTCCTATAGGGCGTACCTTGATAGAGAATTACAGGGACATGCTCGACATCCTGGCATAGAGGGTCCGTAACGGGCGACAGGGATACTCTATCGATATTGAGAATTCCTTTCGAGACCAAAAATTCCTGAAGTCCTAGAACAAGAGCAGTCCTAATCTTAAGGGCATGGGCAAGTTGCTCACCCCGCCACTTCCGCATATAGGCATCGGATAAGAATTCGCTGAATGAGAGGCCTTTATCGCAAAGAGAAGTTTGAAAGCTTCTCAATATGTCACCAATCGAAGTACTGGCAGAATCTACAGAAGCAAAAGATTTCATTGTTTTTATCCCAGTAGAGAGATTCATCGAGAGCGCCAGAATCGCAAGAACGACGTTCAATGCGGTATTCTGGTTTAATACCCGAAATCCCATTACCACCGGGGAAACAGAAACTCTCCGTCATCCCCTGCACCTCCAGTTTCGGAAAAACTAGCGCAATATGCAGCGCTAAAAAAAGCCGGCCCCGAAAACGGGACCGGCTTCAGTTTTCGCGCTTCTATGCGCCTATATATTCGGCTCCGGCCCCGCTCCAAGTATGCGATTATTATTATTGAGGGAGTTGCCATTATTGCCGAATACTGCTCGCGCCATGAATATCTTTTACTCCGATTGCATAAATATGTCAAGAAGTCTACTTGACCAAGGCCTTGAATTTAGGTCATAGTCCGCCCTATGGAAGGAATTAGCGCAAAACTCACCCAAGCCATCATGGCATGTCTTTTTGCAGCCCTGATTTCTGTTGGAGCATACGCTGCATTTCCAATCCCTGGAACACCCGTGCCGATTGTGCTTCAGAATATGTTTATAATGCTGGCGGGATTCATCCTGGGACCTTGGTGGGGCCTTGTGTCGGTGATCTTCTATTTGATATTGGGGTCGGTAGGCTTGCCGGTATTCTCTGGAGGAACCGGAGGCCTTGCTAAATTTGCTGGACCTACGGGCGGTTACCTTATCGGTTACATACCTGGCGTCATTGTCTTTGGCCTTATATCAAAACTAGGCAAAGGCAAATGGGTTTTCAATATCTTGGCGGGAATTGCCGGAATGATGATTGTTTACGCTCTAGGTATAATCTGGCTGAAATCAGTGTTGGAGATTGGCTGGGGAAAAGCAATCGCTACTGGACTCATTCCCTTTCTCCCTGGCGATATTGTAAAGATCATTCTTGCCTCGGTTTTGACTCCACCAATTCTCAAGGCTATGAGCCATATCGATCAATAGACAAATGGCTGAGCTATTTCGTGCAATATCTCTTAGTCACATCTTCCCAGATGGCGTAACTGGTATAGATTCGATTTCGCTTTCAATCGAAGAAGGAGAATTCCTTCTTGTTTCTGGAAGAAATGGCGCGGGAAAATCGCTGCTTATGAGGCATTTTGTAGGTCTTTCCAAGCCATCGGCAGGAGAAATACTCTACCGAAGCATGCCCATTGCTTCGCAGATTCCGCTGATACGAAGAGAAGTCGGCTATGTCTTTCAGGATACGGAAGCTCAGGTTTTCGGTTTGACAGTCGAGGAAGATCTAGCTTTTGGTCCCGCAAATATGGGTATTAAGGGCTTAAAGCTTGATGCAGCTATTAAAGAAGCGCTAGCAAAAGCCCATCTCGAAGGCATGGAGAATCGCAGCCCAGGGACTCTCTCCGGCGGAGAGAAACGCCGTCTGGCTATCGCAGGCGTTCTTGCCATGCAACCGCGCTGCATAATTCTCGATGAACCATTTGCTAACCTCGATTTCCCTTCTGTGCAGGAAATAATAGAGGTCTTCAGTGCACTTAATGCAGAGGGAAAAACTCTGATAGTTCTTACCCATGAAATCGAGAAAGTATTTAGCCTTGCCTCGAGACTTCTTATTCTCGACCAAGGAAGAATCGCCTTCGATGGATTGCCAGAAAAGGCGACAAAAGAAATCTTTCTACAGAGTGGGTTAGTTTACCCCTATCGAGAGGGTTATCCATGGCTAATAGAATAGCGGTGGGAAGCGTAGCCAATCCTTTTGCTTTCGAACCAGGAGAAAGCTCTCTCGTTATGTTTCATCCGCTTGCAAAGCTGGCTTTCTTGATTGCTGCGACAAGCTCTGCAATGCATGCCTCTCTAGGTTTTTTGGTCGCTCTTTTTGCAATTGGAATTTTGCTGCTCTCAAAACTACCGAGAGCCACTGCAGGTCCCTTCTTTTCAGTAATTATCCTTATACTATTTGCCGCTCTCGTTAAAGGCATATTCCCAGGTGATGGCAGACTTTTCGACCTAGCCACATTGCCTGGATCGGCAGTCTATGGGTTAAGGCTGCTCTCGATATATGTATATTCTCGACTCTTCTATGCGACAACCCGTGTAAGCGAAATTGGCGATTGGATGACTGCTGGAATTAGAAGCCTAAGAAAAATCATGCTTAGAAAAGATGTCAAAGATAATCTACCTTCAGAACTCGACCCAGAATCGCTGCCCTATCGCCCTGGATCCATGGACATTTTTTTAGATCCTGGAATGTTCATCTCCTTGATACTGCTTTTCTTACCGCGTATTTTCAATATGTATCGTCGCGTCGCGGAAGCAGCGGAAGTGCGCGGCTTATCTATATCAAAAAAGAACTTTCGCCGCGCCCTTCTTATGCTCGAGCAATTGATCTCGATGAGCCTATTGCAGTCGTGCAAGATATCACTGGCAATGGAATTGCGCAGCTACTCACCATATAGGAGCATAAAGCTGTCGAAATTTAAAGAACTAGATTGGATTTTGATAGGAATTTCGGCGATCTTGTTTTTATTTTAAGATTCTATTTTGAAAAATACCGGACTTCCTGCCACGGTTCGATTAGAGAACTTTGAGCGATATTGTCTTTCCCTGCTGTCCTTAATTCCCAGAGCTCGATGGTCTGGAGTTTTCCCTCTACTAGCGCTGGACCAAGCCTTCGGAAAAGCAGAACTTCTCCTTCGGGCTGTGGAAGGCTTATTTCGGGAGTCAGTTCATCATCTTGCGTTGCTAGGATAGAGCTAGAAGGAAAGCTTGCCCTAGAACTTTCAGCGCAAGCAGCGGCTACCGTTTCCCTCATTGTAAGTATTGTGGTTCCCAATACCTTGTTCGCGGCTTCGAGGCGGCTCGCTATGTTGACCGAATCACCTACAGCCGTGTAAGCAAAACGGTGATTCGATCCAAGGTTGCCTACTATTGCGGAGCCCGTGGCAATCCCTATTCTGGTTTTTGGAGCTACACCAAAGCGATCTTCGAGCTCAGGACCTATTCCTATCAGCTTTTCTTGAATGTGGCATGCTGCTATGCAGGCGCGCAAGGCATGGTCTGCAATATCGAGTGGAGCGTTCCAGAATGCCACCACCGCATCTCCGACATATTTGTCGAGAGTTCCTCCCTGAGCCAGTATTTCTTCGCTAATAATTCCCAAGTACTCATTCATAAACAGCGTAAGCCGTTCCGGGTCTAGCTTTTCAGATATTGCCGTAAAACCTGCCATATCCGAGAATAGCACTGTGATCACTTTCGATTCTCCACCGAGCCTAAGAGCATCGGGTTTTTCGATTAGTTCGGAAATCACTTCCGGAGATAGATACTGAGCAAAGGCCTTGCGTAGATAAGCCCGCTGCCTACCCTCTGCTTGGTAACCAAGAATAACAGCAGCCACAAAGGCAAAAAACCCAGCTGCAAGCGCGGGAATCGCGTTATAGAACACGAGGTTTCGAAAAAGGATAAAGCTCATTCCAGTTGGAATAATCACTGCTGCGACAATTCCCGCTATTGTCCAAATTCTAGTTCGCATAATAGGAAGAAGAGCGGCGAGAACAAGAGCAAGGATAGCTATGCAAGCTTTTATCCAGATTGGAGAAAGCTCTATAAAAGATGAAGAGAGCGCATTGCTTATAAATGTAGCATGAATCTCCATGCCTGGCTGTGCAGGGTTTATCGGTGTCGCTTGTCTATCCATGAGTCCAGGGGCAGTTATACCGATTAAGACTATCTTGCCATCGAAATTCATGCCCGAATCCAAGCCAGCAGAATTAGAGCCTGCCACACCTAGAGAGCTGGCAAGAACTTGTGCTGCGCTATACCGCTCGAAGCGAGAAGAATCCTCGAACTTGAGAAACACCATCGGTTTGAGAGATTCGAATGGCTCCAATGGCTCGAAAGATTCTATAGAAGAAACGCTTTTATCCTTTCGACTCGAATTCGTCCTATCAAGCGTACTAATGACGGCCAACCCAAGAGAGGGCATCTTTCCAGCCTCTGTATCTATTGAAACCTGGTATTGTCTACAGATACCATCCGAATCGACGCAGGCGACTACATGGCCGCATGATGCGTTGGGTATATTCAGCACAGGCTTTCTGTCTGTAAGAGTTGCCAAAACCACATTGCCTGCGGAGCTCATTGCCTTTGCACAGCGAGAATCATCTTCTGGACCATAGGTGGAAGGCTCGGTAAAGAGAATATCATAGGCTTGGACATTGGCATTGCACAGAGAGGATGCAATTATGCCGTATAGCTCTCGAGGCCAAGGCCAACCAAGACCAAGCTCCTTCTGAACCCAATCGAGGCTAGACTGGTCGATCATAACAAGTACAATGGGTGCTTTGTCCTTAAGATTATCAGAAGAGGAAGAATATGGCATATTTGACGAACCGGAAATCTTACGTAAAGTTTCAGAAGAAGTCTTGTCCTCCTTCCTCTTTTCCGACTCGACCAATAGACGCATTTCCTGGTCATAGAGCGCCATACCAGCCTTTTTGGAAACCCCTGTCCACTGGAATATAAGTATCCCAAAGACACCAGCTGCCAGCGCATACAAAAGCCGCCTTCTTCTATTCAGGGTCGAAATCGATCTCAAGGCGCCTTGGCTGGCTGGTTTTCTGCTTGCCTGTGTCATATATTTCATTCTAAGATACTTTGAGATTGCCTAAAATAGCGGCCGAATAGCTTCAAAGCGCCCTCGCCTCAAGAGCTCTAGAGACACTGGGCTGATTAACCTCCCATCTCCAAGCTCGCATTCGGAATCGAGAAAGCTTAGCTCGGATGCTGGATAAGCGCTAACTTTCGATTCTTCTTCAATCCACGAAAGCGAATCCAGCTGCTTTGCGCATTCTTTGCGGTGCTCGAGCTCAGCCTGTTGAGAATAGTACTGATTAAGGCTGGCTATTCTCGACAGCCTATCGTCAGCTAAGGGATGCTGCATCGAATACTGCTGAAAACATTCATCCTTGGCATTCTCCAGCGATACTACAAAGTCTCCAAGAGCTGAAGGTCTATAGTTGGCTTCATACAGCATGCGCATAGCTTCGGCATCTGCTTCGAATTCCATGACTTGCGAATATCCTTGCACCGATATCAGGGAGACGAAATCATGTACCGCCGCCGAGAAAAACTCCATAGCCTCTTTATTGTAAGCCTGGGCGCTTTCGGCGGAGAGCATCACATAGTATTTTGCCAAGTCTCCCATGCGGTAGCTCGACAGCGATAACAATCCATGTCCCAACGCTGTATGAGATATCTCATGCGCTAAAAGAGCTGCTAGCATATCCTCATTGCCTGCAAGCTTCAGAAGCCCCCTTGTTATCAATATAAATCCGCCTGGCGCTGCAAAAGCATGCGCTTCTTCGCTATCGAGAATTAAAATATGATATCCCTGTGGAAGGCATGGCCTAGCGGAATAAAACGCTAACCCCTGCCCTATCTTATTGATATATGCGGTGAGCTCAGGCTGCTCATAGACTTGATACTGAGAGAGCACAGCGGCTGTTACTACTCGCCCTATGGCGTATTCTTCCTCGTAAGTAAATGGTTCAGATTCGACTTGAAAAGAGCGCACAGCTTCCAAGATGAGTCGCGATTGCTCAGGCGTAATCATGCCTTGCAAAATAGCCTGCTCGAGAAAAAATTGAAGAGACTCTGGCGATATGGCGCAAGATCCAAGAAATGGTATTGTAAGTATCAGCGCAAAAATAACCGCTAGCGCGCGAGATTGAAGCGCAATCTTTCGCACGTCATGGTTCTCCTTCCAAAATATCTATGCCATGGATAAATGCAAGGCATTCTGCATAAGAATAGCTATTCTTTTCCATCGCATCCACGGCTTCGAAGTTGAAAGCATTCGACTCTCTGAGCGTAAGTTCAAGACTAGATGAAAAGCCTTTGCCAGCAAGGACGATCTCATTATCCTGTAGTGGAGGCGGATCGGAGACATCGTTAGGATTCAAGGAGACCTTTACTGGAGAGAGTGCGCTCATGTGGATGTATCCTGGTCTATTTAATCCCCGTACAAAACCAAATGCCCAGTCGTTTTCAATGCGTATTATCGCAACTGGAGTCTTGTAAGAAGCAAAAGAAAGCGCAGGCGAAGCGAAAGAAGGCTCGGTTCTAACTGCTGTTTTTTCTACCCTGATCAACATAGTGGTTTCCAAGGATTTCTCCTGCGCTGAGATAATTGCCAGACCAGCAAGAGCTAGAAAAATTACAAAAAACCATCGACATTTCATAGCACACCTTCTTAATAGCGCATGGGCGCTCATAACGACGCAACCACCGCCAGCCCCCAAATCATGCTTCAATTCTAAACATGCAAGCAGCAAAGCCACAAGATTATTTACTTGATTTCATCTTAAGCCACACATGCGCTCCTACCTATATAAACCTCTACAGATACAAATATAGCGCACAGAAAAACAATCTTCAGATAGCTTGGCGACTTAGCCTATCCTTCCATTGAATGAGTGCAGCAGCAATAGGCCTTCTCGGATCGTCCAGAGACATTTCCTGCAATTCCTTCTCTAGTCTCACATAATCAGCAAGCGCCGTGGCTCCTTTTTCCTGCGGAAGCTGCAGCCATCCGGATACATGCTTCTTCCAAGATAAATGCTGATCTTCCGTTAAGGTTTCAGAAAAATTACGTGCCAGAAGCCTGCCCATTAGAGTTGGGATTCTTAGATCCTGAAATTGAATGCGAAGAAACTCGTTTTTTGCGGCCTGTGGACCGCTCGATCTTAGTACTCTATGGAAGCGTTCCAGCTCTCTGCGATCTTCATCTGAATAGAATCCACCGGCATATAGTGCATGCTCAGGATCGAGCTCATCGACTGATTTTCTTTCAAATCGATATGCCGCGATAAAGCGCGCTTTAAGATCAGGATTTACTTCTAGCGTATGCAGATTTTCTTTGCATTCCGAAAGATCGATACCTAGCCGCGCTCGGGCTTGTCGATCTAGCACGGTAAGAGGAGCAAGGTAAGGACAGCTGTTAAGTCGAACCATGTTGAGAGGAGGACGCATCTGTTCATCCTCCTGCCTTTCCGAGAATAGAAGGTCGCGCAATTCATCTTCTGACATGTCCAAAAACGGCTTGGGATCAAAGCGCAAATCATAGGTCACAAGAGCATGGCGATCGTTTTCCAAGAGCCCCAAGGGAGCTATTACCGTCGAACAACCGCCTTGTCTTGTGTAACGCTGTGAAGTGTGCACTAACATATTCTCGCGGCGAGAAAGATCAACGAGACGCGCCAGATTCTCACGGCGGCGGTGGCGATAATACCATTCGAAGAGCTTTGGATAAGTCTCAAGCACCTTGCGCGCAAGGCCTATAGTCGCTCGCACATCATAGAGCGCGTCATGAGCATTCTCATGGGCTACGTTATTTGCCTTGGCAAGGTCTGCAAGCTTGAACAATGGGTTGCCACCACCATTTATAGGCCACTCGAAACCTTCATATTTGAGGTCATGGACAGCCCGCATCAGATTTATGACATCCCAGCGAGAATTGTCGTTTTTATACTCGCGGCTATAGGGATCCAGAAGATTTCTATAAAAAAGATGGCGAATGAATTCATCATCGAACTGGATGGAGTTGTAACCTGTTACCGTACTGCCTGGAACGCTCATTTCGCGCTGTATCAGCTGAGAGAACTCATATTCGGATAGGCCTTTCTCTTCGACTTCCTGAGGAGTGATGCCGTGTATATAACAGGCTTCAGGGTCAGGAAGATAGTCTTGAGGAAGCTTGCAGTATAGAACAATTGGCTCGGCTATCTCTTCGAGGGCGATATTCGTCCTTATGAAAGCACACTGCGCAATACGGTCGTGCCTAGGGTTGCGGCCAAAGGTCTCGAGGTCATACCACAGAATCGATACTGCCATCTTTCTTTCACTCTATCTTCTATGAATATCTTCTATGATTTTTCATCGATAGTAAATATTGCAGGATTGAAATTATCCGATCCAACCCAGAAGT
>JAKJFY010000189.1:0-1015 GCA_022704665.1 Spirochaetota bacterium
GAAACGCTATCGATGCGTCATTATAAAATCTAACCCAAAGTACACTCCATGCAATGGTTTGGAGGCACCATATGGGGCTCAGTATGCAAGAACGACATCGGGTCATCGCAGAAACCGCAGCATAGTGAGTACTGAATGACGCGCGGTTTTAGCACTTAGGAAGCTATAAAGGCAGAGAAATTCGGAGGCGATGCGGGGCTTCTGTTTGGCAGGGGGTGAAAAAGTATGGCTTGCCTTCGGAAAACCTTGCTATGGCAGAGCCTATCGGCGACAGCGGACCAAGAGTGAAAACAGCGTGCGGAATTCCTTGATTATGTAGAGGGAAATGATTGGGACAGTACAGGGAAGTGATTGGGAAGTGAGAGGGAAAGCGGACTTAGGACGTAGGACATAGGACATAGGACATAGGACATAGGACATTGGATACTGATGGGGATGGCGTTTCGCAACGTGAAACTTTGCCAGCCATTAAGACGCCTACGGCGGCCGCGGCTGCGGCACAGCCGCTTAATGAAGATATTGAGCTTTACAATAAAATCAAAAAACCTTTACACTGAGCTTGGGGGTCATATCTGAGAGCGCTGCACCTGTCAAGAACAAAGGTATGAATTTTTTCTTCTCTTATGCTCCTTACCGATGACATCTATTAATTATCGCCACCCACATACCCATCGTTACGCTGTTTCGTTGCATTCATATCTTCGCCGTCTCTGCGACATGATGATGTCCAGAAAGGATTTCGCAATCAAAAAAGCGGATCTTGAAGATCCATGACCCCCACGCGCTTATCCTTTCTTGGACGAAACAACCGTATTGCAGTTGGTATGGTGTGGTTCTCTATACGCGCTTTTCGTGCTGAGTACCCAATATGTCGCTTCAGCCAAATGCCGTGCGACGGCACCAATCGCAATGCCATGCCCTTTTGTTGCCTTTAGCCGTTCATAGAGCTGAGCAACATGACGGAAATGCAAGGCTTCATGCCGCATGGAGAGTATATTCGCTGCCTCTACGAATG
>JAKJFY010000190.1:0-1008 GCA_022704665.1 Spirochaetota bacterium
CATAGCCCTTTAGATGTTCTATGAGCTGCAGGTAATCGAGCTCTGGATATTTAAACGTTGAATACTGCATCAAGCATCCTCAGATTTTGACTCCAATGTCGACAGTATATCGACTTTCGAGTCAAATAGCAAGAAGAAAAAGGGATGAATAGGATTTTTCGACGGGATGACAGGATGAAGAGTGGATTGACGGGATTTTTGTTTTTAGGGAAAGAGAAAAGAAAGATGGGGTGGCGTGGGCATCTTTTCATAGAAATAGCGCAGGCGAGCAAGCACCATAGGCGCTGACTGAATCTCACTTGCCGACTTGGCGAGCGCCGCGGATTATAAGAGGCTTTCTATTGGCTCTCGTTTTCCATTCGATGAACGCATCGAGTGCCTTACGTTCCACAGGAGAGATTATAGGACATTTTTATATATAATTTTAAGCAATTTAGGATATTTTGATAGGATAATTATTATTAGAGTTTCGTATAAAGCGAATCACATCCTGCTTTACTAATTCGATTTCGAGGTCTTCAATGCGCTTTTCAAGAAGGCTCCTCGCGCCATTCCTGACACGTTGCTTGTATCTGTGATAGATACCTATAACGATCAAGCCGCCGTGGGCTTTTTTGGCTCTCCTAGGCTATAAAATATCCTGTACATCAAGTAAAATCCTGGCATCCTGTCAAAGCATCCTGTGCATCCCTTTAATGGTTCTGTGGCATTTTTGATTACAAAATGAATTAGGGAAGAATTTCCCTTGCTTTTTGATAGAGCCATTCGCTGGGATTGCGGACTTATGCTGATTTCAGGGCATGGTGCGCAATCTCCTCAGCCATGGCAGGCAAGGAGAGAGCCTCAAGATTTTTGCCTAAGGGATAGCGCTCGGTACCGGGGTACACGACAAAGGCATGCGCGGGTTTAAGATCATCGCAGGCGATATAAAACCCTTTTTCGGGCTTGGGGGCGAGCGAACGCTTTACTTCGATTGCCCAGAGGCTCTGATCGCGAAAGAGCAAAACA
>JAKJFY010000191.1:0-564 GCA_022704665.1 Spirochaetota bacterium
GGGCAAGATTATCTCAGGAAGAAACAGCATTAGAACAAGCCTACCAAAAATGGGAGAAGGTCTTTGGCGATGGGAATATCCTTGAATTCGAGATGAAGAGTAAGTATCCTGAAGTACTCAACCTAGATGTAGGATCAAATGAAAAATCTATTACGCCCCAGGAACCAGTACAGTTCACTAGATGTGTAGAACATGGATTATTGGTGAGATATGGTCAGCAATATATTGCCCAAGTTAGTTTTCCAAAGATATTGCAGTTTCTCTGTTCTCAGAAGTTAGACTATAACGCTTCTTTATTTATTGGGCATATTTTGAAGAAAAAATGTTTTAGTAATGAAAAGATAATAAAAAGGTAATATTTTTGGAATTATAAATAAGGTAAAGAAATATAATATTCTCTTCTAGCAGAATCAAGGCAGGAAAAACCGCGCGGCCTGACCTCTGCTGGAGGAACTCTTATGTCGAAATTTCTATCTATTGATGAAGCATGCGAGATGCTCCACTTCCGTAAGTCGTATCTGTATCGCTTGGTTCATGAACATGCAATTCCTTACTATAAGCCGC
>JAKJFY010000191.1:627-999 GCA_022704665.1 Spirochaetota bacterium
GAATTGTCTGAACACGCAGCTAATATCCTCAATTCTCGGAGGAAGTAGTATGGGAACTACGAAAAGTGCTTTTACAGTTGATCTAATCATCCCTACGAATCCCTATACAATAAGAATTGAGGATGATGTTCCTCATCGCAATCAGGGAGGTGAAGTATGAACACTCTTCGCGAGCTCCCTGCATGGATGATTGAAAAGCTCGCCAAGATTGCAGCAGTGACTGACATTTGGCAGCTAGAACAGGAGGAATTGATCATTCTCGCAGCAATCTTCCGTACCCTTCCAGAAACTGCCCAAATGCTCTCTGAAGCCTTTTGTGCAAAAGTAAGCGCAGGGAAGCCACGCGAATTAGAACCACTCGAACGCGCTGCG
>JAKJFY010000192.1:0-994 GCA_022704665.1 Spirochaetota bacterium
GGATGCGAGCTTGCTCGTAGACGAATTGGCAAAAATTCGCAAAGAGCTCGAAGCAGGCTCTTTGGCCATCGATTTATGCGCCGAAGATGTACATAGCTTTCTCGAAGAGGAACTGACGCGCAGGCTCGGCGATGTTGGCAAATCCATACATGCAGGCCGAAGCCGTAATGACCAAGTGGCGGTTGCTTTTAAGCTCCACGTGCGAAATGCGTGCGATAGGTGTGAAAAGCTCGTAAAAAAGGCGATAGGCGTCTGCCTCGACCTTGCAGAGCAGCATATCGATACACTGATGCCGGGCTACACTCACCTGCAAAGAGCCCAGCCAGTGAGCTTTGCTCATCATCTTCTGGCATGGTGCGCTGCGTTAGAACGCGATGCGCTCAGATTCCGCGATGCAGGCGAGCGTGCAGATGAAAGCCCGCTCGGCGCGGCCGCTCTTGCCGGAAGCGGATTGCCTATAGATAGGGCAAGAACGGCCAGCTTGATTGGGTTTTCAAAGACAAGCGCGAATACCATGGATGCTGTCGCCGATCGCGATGCTGCGGTAGATTATGCGGCTTGCTCAGCGATTCTAATGATGCACCTGTCGCGCTTCTGTGAAGACATGTCTCTATGGGCTTCTTCGGAGTATGGTTTTATTGCGATATCGCCTCGCGCCAGCACAGGTTCGAGCATAATGCCGCAAAAGCGCAATCCAGATGCTGCAGAACTAATCCGTGGAAAAGCGGGGAGAGTATTCGGCGATTTGCAGGCCCTGCTTGTGATGGAGAAAGGGCTTCCTTATGCATACAACCGCGACTTGCAGGAGGATAAATCGCTCTTTTTCGATATCGAAGACACGGTGCAGAGCTCGCTCGAGGCCTTTGCTATTCTGGTCCAGTGCATCGAGCCAAATATCGAGCGCATGCGATTGGCGCTAGAGAAAGGGTATATCGAAGCGACAGACGTCGCTGAATTCTTGGTAATAAAAGGAATTCCATTCCGCACCGCGTAT
>JAKJFY010000193.1:0-982 GCA_022704665.1 Spirochaetota bacterium
ATATTCTTAAGGAAGTGAACGCCCTGATCATCGAGAGAAGCAAAGCCGATGACGAAGCTCGCGACGATAGTGATGAAGGAAAAGGCGCTGGGGAAGGGGAAGCAAAGGAGCCTGAGAATAAAGGGACACTGATTGTCGACGCGAGTTGTGCACCAGAAGATATGCGGTTTCCGCACGATGTGACTCTTTTGGATGAGGCGAGACGGAAGACGGAACGCGTCATAGATTGCCTTCAGAACTATGCTCCCGAGGGATATGAGAAGCCGAGGACGTATCGGAAGAAGGCTAGGAAGGAGTTTTTGACCTTCATACGGAACCGTAAGCCACGGAATCATAAGTAATTACAAGGGGATTGTTGGAATCAAAGGGCTTTCAGGGAAGCAGTATAGAGAGCTTGTGGTGATCTCTGAGCTTGTGCGGCAACAGCGAGAGTTGTACACACACAAGAGCCACTCGATTGAGGGAAGGATCGTGAGTATCTCAAAGCCGCATGTGCGGCCGATTGCGCGAGGCAAGGCGCGCATGATGTATGAGTTTGGGGCGAAGTTGTCGGTGAGTCTTGTGGATGGCCTAACCGAAGTGCATAGACTTTCATGGGAACCTTACAACGAGAGTCAGGACTTGAAGGGACAGATAGAAACATATCGACAGAGATACGGTAGGTATCCTGAAGTGGTGTGCGCCGACAAAATATATCGGACACGAGAGAATCTGCGGTACTGCCAGGAGTATGGAATACGATTATCGGGGCCGAAGCTTGGGCGTCCATTCAAAGAGAGCCATAAGAATAGCGCGCTACTGCGAGAGCAGCGAAGCATAGCACGACAAGATGAAAGTGTGAGGATTGCGGTTGAGGGGAAGTTTGGGGAAGGGAAACGACGGTATTCGCTTGATCTGATCGGGACGAAACTGCGATCAACGAGTGAGAGTGCGATTCACCTGGTGTTCTTGGTGATGAATCTCATGGTGCTGTACCGGAGGA
>JAKJFY010000194.1:0-312 GCA_022704665.1 Spirochaetota bacterium
TATTTTATGGATCGTGCCGGATTGCTAGGCTTGGTCGGTTTTGTTCCGTTATTCTTATTTTTCTACTATCAAATAAAAACCACCTACAAGAATCTGTCAGATTCCATTCGAATGTATTATTTGATTGGAGTTGCTTCCTGCATTATCTTGGGATTTCAAAAAAACATGGCAGGTTTTGAATATTGGTTGCATCTGTTTTTCTTATTGCCTGCATTGTGTATGCTCGTTAATCGAAAGATTCAGATTAGTTAGAGATGCTTAATGAAACACTCATATGGATAATTTAAATACAAAAATATTATTTATCGGCGG
>JAKJFY010000194.1:379-982 GCA_022704665.1 Spirochaetota bacterium
AAAACAGGTCTCGATTTTGCTGCACATAACTTGCAAGAAGCAATTTTCAAAGGATTTGACCAGAATAAATTGAATTATCAAATATTGAATGCACCGTTTCTTGGATCATTTCCGCTAAGCTGGGCCCATTTGTCAAGACCACTTTTCTAAAAAGGTAATGGAGGGGGTATGATAAAATGGACACGAAGTTAAGAGAAAAAAGGAAGGGTTCATGTCCAGAAGGAAGTTCAACAAGGAGTTTAAGGTCGCAGCCGTGAAGCTCGTGCTCGATGATGCGTTGCCGGTATCGCAAGTAGCACAACAGCTTTCAGTGCATCCGAACAGTCTGTATCGTTGGGTGAACGAGTATGAGAAGTATGGGGAGAGTGCATTTCCTGGCAATGGAAGCACAATCTATGACTACCAGGCAACAATACATCGTCTTGAGCGACGAAACCGGGAACTTGAAGAAGAGGTTGAGCTTTTAAAAAAATTCAAGGTCTTCCTGCGCACCAAAAGAGCGTGAGATTTCAGTATTTGGTGGAACAACAACACCGATACTCAATCAGGAAGGCCTGCATGACATTAGGAATCTCACGCAGTGGATTTTATGCATATTGTAAT
>JAKJFY010000195.1:0-981 GCA_022704665.1 Spirochaetota bacterium
GAGCGACATGGTGGTGTTAACGAGGAGGGCGAGTGAAGCTAAGCCGGAGAGTGAGAGCATAGTATTTGACTTAGGGGGTAAGGAGCTTCCGGTGCTTTTGGATGGTGACAGTATAAGGGTAGCGAGTAGGGAAGAGTATTTACCTATAGTGTATGTAGAGGGGGCGGTAAAGGGTCGAAGTGTACAACAAGAAATAGCACAGCAAAATACGCAGGCAGTTCAAGAAAAAGCAAGTAGCACTATAATTAATCCTACAAACAATACTCCACTAAATCAGCAGAATCCAGCAAGCAAACCCGAAACATCTCAGAATCCAAACAGTACCAACACTTCAGAAGTAATTCCAGCGAATTATAATTCAAGCTCAAATACCAATATTCTGATCAGCAATTCCTATGCACTGCTGCGTTTTGAATATCGAAGAGGGACAACACTTTCGATTTTATTACAGCCAATCAAAGACAAAATTCTTGATTCAGCTGATTTGGAGCATGCTTTTATTCTGCGGAAAAATGTGATGGATCCAATTCCAATTGATCTAGAACAATTGATATTTGCAAATAATTTGAGCTTGGATATTGAGCTGTTGCCTGAAGATAGAGTAATAATTCCAGATCAGCGAATGAATGTATTGGTAAGCGGAGAAGTGACAAGATCGTCTCTTGTGCCAATTACTGGAATGACTAGGTTAAGAGAAGTTGTCTATCCTTTATTGACTCGCTATTCTTCGATTCGAGATGTAAAAATAAAGACCACAGATGGCTTCGAGAAAAGCTATGACCTATTCAAAGCGGATCGATATGGTGATCTTTCTCAGGATCCTTTCTTGAGGCCTGGAGACGAAATAAGGCTCTCGAGCCTTAGCAATCTGGTAACAATCCAGGGTGAAGTAAAACGCCCCGGAACCTACCAGCTTCTGCCTGGTGAGGGGCTTAAGGAACTAATCGATTTATATGCAGATGGTTTTACTGAAAAAGCCAA
>JAKJFY010000196.1:0-977 GCA_022704665.1 Spirochaetota bacterium
CCAAGAAGCCTAAGAATTTGCCGCGCAAAATCGCGAGCATCATCCTCAGCTAAAAGGCCGCCTGTGTCACCTTCCATTATTTCAGCGGTACCCATCTTATTGACCCCTACGACCGGAGTCCCGCAGAGCATCGCTTCGATAGTGACAAGCCCCTGAGTTTCCGTTACAGAAGGAAAGACAAAGAGATCCGCAGCAGAATAGACAATAGGCAATTCTTCGCGCGGCACGAAACCGGTCCAGATGACCCTGTCTTTTAGACCCTTGCAAAGAAACATCTGTTGAATCTCTGCTTTTCGAGGCCCATCTCCTACCATGGCAAGGTAGGCATTAGGATCTTCTGCGAAAACGCGCCTAATTGCATCCGCGAGCATCTCCAGATTCTTTTCCAGGCTTATCCTTCCCACATAGACAAGAAGCGAGCCCTCAGCGACACCAGGCCAAAGTTCATCTAGCTTTTGACGGTAAGCTTTGCCTTTTTCTGTTTGCGAATAGAATATTCGTTCATCGACGCCTGTCGGAATGACCGCGTATTCTTTGTCGATGCCATAGCTCAACATGATATCGCGAATACGACGCGAAGGGATAACGATAAGCTCGTCATGCGCATATACCGACCTAATCCAGGTCTTAACAACAGGCCTAGCGACAAAATCCGGAAGAAAAGGCAGGTACCATTTTACATACATCTCATAGAAAGTGTGACAGGTGGACATGATGGGAAGACCGCGCTTTCTGCAATAACGTCGCCCCATGGCTCCAATGGAGAACTCCGTCTGTATATGCACAGCCTCAGGGTCAAATTCGTCCAATTCGCGCATGGCTCTCTGCCCTTTCCAGGGAAGACCAAGCCGATCGTCCGCAGATACGATTGCCCAACCCGAAGGAACGCGAATAGTCTTAAAAGGCTCAGATTGACCTTTCATGCGCTCAGGCGGATACTCAGGACAGACAATACAGACTTCATGCCCTCGCTCAGT
>JAKJFY010000019.1:0-31820 GCA_022704665.1 Spirochaetota bacterium
CCCATCTTGAATAGGTGCCTATCGGTGAACTGCTGGATATCCATGTAAGCCAACGGAGCAATGAAGTTGTTCAACCCCACCACCATGGGAGCCGCAAAGTCTGCGAAAGCCCCGATGAACACTAGAAGCGCACCAGTAATAAAGCCCGGTATGGTCAATGGAATAGTAATATCAAAGAGACGCTTAAAGCCTATGGATCCAACGCTCTCTGCGGCTTCCTCTAGCGAGGCATCTATTTTACTGAGCGAATCGAGGACGTTCAGCGTGATGAACGGGAATAAGTGACATGTTTCTACAAGCAGAAGACCGTGCCAGCCATATATGAAGTTAAACGGCAAGTGATCATACAGCCAGTTGGACATGAAGGGCCATGATCTCTCTAGGCCTTCCGCCAGCTGGTAGAAGAGCTCATTTATGGTGCCTCCTCTGCCAAGTATGAAGATGAAGCCCAACACACCTACTAGAGGGGGCATGACTATGGGAACTGTAGTAAGGAAACTGAAGGCTTTCCTTCCAGGGAAGTCATATCTAACAAGCAGGTAAGCCACGGCAAAGCCGATGATCGATGTGGTGATCACCGTTGCGAGCCCAAGCAACAGCGAATTAGCCATGGCTTTCATGTATAATTTGTCTCTGAACACATCCAAGAAAAACTTCACCGAAAATGCCTGTCGCGGTAGGCGAAGGATCTCCTGAATTAGCGCTCGAACTTCATTAGCTTCCTCTAGGGCGGCCACTGGATCGTGCTGGAGTTCGACCATCACTGCCGCTTCTTTCGCCACACGGTCCTTGGCATTCTGCCATTTGGCTATCAGCTCGTCTTGAGAGAATGTGGCTCTGCCGAGCGCTTCCATCATGCGGTCAATAGTGCCTAAAGACCGATCTAGCTGGATCGTTATATCATGGGCTACCGCTTGAGCGCTTTCCATATCGCCGTCACGCACCTTCTCTTCAAGCAGATCGGTAGTTAGAACGACTTCGTTGAGCGCTGAGAGCGGTATGTCTGCTGTGGAGAACGAGTCTACGAATAGTCTCAAGAGTGGGAATATAACGAATACTATTAGGAATAGATATATTGGCCATACCCACGGATTGGAGGCTTTAAGCCATCTTTTGAAACCTATCATGATCTTCCCTGAATACATTGAACAACCACCTTCCTTTTCATGGCCAGTGTCTGCATGTCAGTCTGGTATGACAAGCGCCGCAGACTTTGGGAAACAAAAATACACATCACTGCCCCAACTCAGCACCTCATGTTGTAGAGGATTCTTGATGTCGGCCTTGAGTATAACCCCAGCCGGAAGCTCCATCTCGTAGCGCAGTGTATTCCCCATGTAGCTGGCAAAACCGATTTTGCCGTGTATTTTATTGTCCTGAGAAGAAGGCTGCACAGTGTGGACTTCCACGTTCTCAGGCCGAAATGCCACAGTACACTTGTCGCCGGGCTTGACCGCAGAGTAGCTGAAACCCCTCATTGTGCCCAGTTCGGTAACAACTATAATGTCCTCGTTCACAGATTCCACCGTGCCGGCCACAAGGTTGTTTGCGCCGATGAAGTCGGCCACAAAGCGCGTTGACGGCTTTTCGTAAAGGTCATGCGGTGTGCCGATCTGGATCAACTTGCCTTCGCACATTACGCCGATGCGGTCAGATAGTGTAAGCGCTTCTTCCTGGTCGTGAGTAACGTACACCGTGGTTATGCCCAATGACTGCTGAAGCTTGCGGATCTCCGCACGCACTGATCCTCGGATCTTGGCATCCAAGTTGGAAAGTGGTTCGTCCAGGAGCAGCACGTCCGGATTGATCGCAAGAGCCCTTGCGAGCGCCACACGCTGCTGCTGACCTCCCGACAACTGCCCTGGATAGCGCTTTTCGTACCCTATAAGTCCTACCTTGATGAGGGCTTCATTGACTATTCTGGGCCATTCAGACTTGGGTACCTTCTTGAATTGCAGCCCGTATGCTATATTCTTGTATACTGTCATGTGGGGCCACAGAGCGTAGTTTTGGAACACCATCCCAATATTCCGCTTGGATGTTGGAATTTCCTGGACTTCACGGTCGCCGAACATGATCTTGCCCTCGTCTGGGACGTAGAACCCGGCGATAAGTCGCAGTGTAGTTGTCTTGCCACAGCCTGAAGGTCCGAGCAAAGTGAAAAGCTCGCCGTCCCTTATATGCAGATCCACTCGGCTCAGCGCTTCAACACTTCTGAACCTCTTTGTAACCCCAGTAAGCCTAATATCCATGCACTCCACCTCAAGTTAAGCGACTGCCAAAGTCAAACGACTACTAAAGAGAACCCACGGACGAGGTAAACCCGCCCGTGGGCTATCAGAAATCCATATTATCAAACAGACAAAGCATCAAGACTAGTACTTCGCTTTCAGGGCATCCAGTTTCGCAAAGATGTTTTCTCTAAAGTACTTGTTGACTTCACTTTCTCTGCTCTGCGACAGCGAGTTATCGTAAGTGTTCTCAACAGTGCCCTCAAAGTAGCTCCTACGACCTCCATAGAACGTTACTGCAAGCTCAGCTGTAGATCCAGGGGGCCCTTCCACTCTCAACTCAGGCACCACTGGGAACAGGCCGCGATCTATAAACAACCTCTGCCCCTCGTCGGTGAGCAGAAACTCGATGAAAGCCTTAGCTGCGTTGGGGTTCTTGCAGTTTTTGATTATGCCAATGGGCTCAGGCGTAACATATGCTCCCGGCGGTGCGATGAACCGAATGTCGCCTCCATTCAGGAAGTTTTCAAAAGCCATATAGCTCGGGACTGCAAAGCCCAGCGCGTACTCGCCTTTGGCCACAACTGCCGGAACATCACCAGACTTCGCGACGAACTGCCCGGTATAGGCGCCCAGCTTGGACAGCCACTCCCAGCCTTTGTCCCAACCGTACTTTTGCAGTATGACCTCATAGGTAGCATGGCTCGAACTAGAGTTATCAGGCGTACATTGAGCGATCTGCCCTTTGAACTTGGGATTGTTAAGCATGTCTTCCCATGTTTTGGGTGGGGTGGTTCGCAGTCGCCTTGTGACCAATCCCTCGTTGTACACGATGCCATAAGGCTCAAGCGCTGTACCGGTCCAGAAACCCTTCGGATCCTTAAGCGGCATTGGCTTGGGGGCGCCCATAGTCGCGGGTATTCGGTCCAGCAAGGCCTTTGGGGCCTCATGCTTAATCAGAAATCCGTCAGCTGCCATCATATCGTAGAGCACTGTTTCGCCTCCCCAGATCACGTCAGCCTGCGGGTTGGAACCCCACTCGCGGATCAGGCCTGCCGCCAACTGAGTGCCTTTGGCAGTATAGCTGGTCTTTACATCGATACCATAATTGGCCTTCGCCCAGACCTTAAAGGCATCGAGCGCAGCTACGCTCACAAAACTGGCAACAGGGGTGATCAGGTTCAGTTCAGCCTCGATCTTTGCCGGAGCGGCTGAAAGCGTGGTCGACGCCATCATCAAGACCGCTAGAACTAGCAATAGAAACCTTTTCATCATACTACCTCCTCGCAGTATTGTTCCAATCATAGAACAGTTTCCAAGTTCCATAAAGAAAGCACAATCACGGTGTTTTCCTGTAGGTAAAACACATCTAGCTTTGAAAATGTCATTGCCTGCAGATGCAAAATCCGCATATTGAAAACAAAAGCTCACAAATGAAGCACAGAGGCTCCATGATTTGCAGCCTAATCGCCCACTCCTGCCTTGATTTCCGGCAATACCAGTGCAATTTGAGCATACAATTATAAAACTCTGCTGTCAAGAAAATATTTATTGCGATTTTGCGTAATCTAATGACAGAGCACAACCAGCGCGCCGTGTAACCATGGTTTTGGAGATAGTATACTGTTTCATATAACCATCGATTTTAAAGTCAAGCTGAGCCTCTTGATCAAGACCGAAATTGCCTGACTGAAAAAGTGGCATTTATGCTGCCAATACCTGCTTCTGAAACAATTGGTACCGCTCCACTATAGAGGTCAATATAGAAGTCGATTATTGCGAAAAGGTGCAGATATTACTTAATACTTCTCCGTGAGCTCCTGCATGGTCATCTCCTCTTTGACTGCTTCTAATGCTACCGGTGCCTAGAATTGTTCATCGAAGCGCTTTCTAATTTGGGTAACAAATGGGTAACAATCAAGGAATTGGACCAACTTTTTATCTCGATGCTATTTAGCATCTATTTATTCTATAATAATTTAATTTATGGAGGTGGAGGGAATTGAACCCTCGACCTTATGAATGCCATTCATACGCTCTAGCCAACTGAGCTACACCCCCAAAAAGCCTTCGCATACTAGCCCAAATAGAGGAAAAGTGTCAAGGCGCGCAACTGAAATCCTGTCCATTCTTTCGAATAGAATCTTGTTCATTAGGTAATAGCTTCGCACATCAATCTTGCCATTTGGCTGGCAGCCGTGCATACTCTATTTATGGGAAGTTCCATGCGAGCCATTGCGGTATGTCCAATCGGGCTGGAAAAGGTACTCGCACATGATCTTGCACACCTTGGCTTTCACGATGTGGGCAGGAGCGCAGGCAGGGTTTTTTTTAATGTGAGAGAACAATTGCTCGCGGAAGATCTTGCAAGAGCGAATATTGGTCTACGCACTGCGGATCGTGTGTTGCTGGTTGCGGGAGAATTCAAAGCCTTTGATTTCGATGGATTCTATCAGGGAGTTTCTTCGATTCCCTGGGAGCGCTTTTGTACAAAAGATACAAAAGTAGTCATCGAACGAGCAAGATTGCAGTATTGTGTGCTCCATTCGCAGGCGACTCTGCAGTCTATGGCTCAGAAATCCATCTATGCCTCACTGATGGAGCGATTTCATATACGCACAATGCCCGAAACAGGCAATACGCTTGAAGTGCGCATCTACGGCGACAATAATTGGTGGCAGATTGTGGTAGACACCTCGGGAGATGCTCTTTCCAAGCGTGGTTATCGTCGCCTTACTCATATGGCTCCTCTCAAAGAGACCATTGCGGCTTCTATGCTATTTTTGGCAGGATGGAGCAGGGCTCGTCCTTTGATCGATCCTTTCTGTGGCTCAGGTACCATTGCTATTGAAGCTGCTTTGTATGCCTGCAATGTGGCGCCTGGCCTAAGGCGTCGCTTCGCGTTCGAGTCTTTCCCCAGCATCGATAGGAATAAGATCGAAGATGTGCGTATCGCCTTTCGAAAGCAAGCAAGGAAGGATATTCGCGCCGATATAAGGGCTTCGGATATTGATGAAGATGCGTTAGCCTTGGCTCGTAAGAATGCAACGCTAGCGGGCATAAGTGAGTTCATACGCTTTGCCAAGGTGGATGCGCGTCAGATCGAGCCTCTGGGCTCGAGGGGAGTATTGCTCGCCAATCCTCCCTATGGGCAACGAATGGGTAGCGCAGATAAGGCTCGCTCCTTATATGAAGAGCTTGGGCCTATTCTGGGGCGCTTTCTGGAAGCTGGATGGGAATGTGGTTTCTTATCGTCTATTTCTTCGTTTGGGGATGCAGTAGGAATTGCGCCTGCTTCTGTGCGTGAGATTGTGTCAGGTCAAGAGAAAATCTACTTTAACTGGTTCTCGGGTACAGAAGGGATCAAGACTCAGTCTTGATCAGGCCTCTGCAATCAATAATGTTCGCGGATCTAGCATGAGCGGCATATCGCCCTGCTCCAAGCGGCCATGATTCTTGACTACTCGCAGATGAATATAGTCTTTTTTGGGCTCGAGCAGAACGATAACCGAGATATATGGTTCGATATCGCGCAATACAATCGGAATGCCCTTAGAATCCAGCACAGGATCGGTTTCTGAAAGTGTACAGGTGTACCATCCTTCGAGTTGCATTTCAGAGAGAAATGCTTTCACTTTTTCGAATCGCTCGGAAGTAGCCCGCGTGAATTCAAATCCATCGATAATTAGAGTCTTTGCGTTGAAACTGCCATCCGAGATGAGGGCTTTGATTGTTCGCATTATCTGATCTACCGAAATGCTTTCTTGCATGAAGTTCATTATCATTCGATTGCGTATAACTTGTTCTTTGATCTCGTCTATGTTCTCGAGATTTTTACGTCTGGCAATTTCATTGAAAATATTTTCATACCAAGAAATGATATAACTTGTATGGGCGTTGAAGGAGACATGAATGACTTTTTCGCCCTGCATGAGCTTGTCCAGGGCTATCTGAACGAGCACGGAGGTTTTTCCAATTCCCTTCTTACTTGCAAGTATGCCGATATTGCCCGCGTGCAAACCGCCCTCTATGGATTTCTCAAAAATTCGCACGGGGCTTTTTTGAATGAATTCTTCTTTTAGCATGTGCGCTCCTTTGCTCTATGATACCAGACATTATACCCCACTTTTAAGGAATAGAGCGATTTTACTTCTGTTCTTTTTTGCGCTTTTCTAGATAATCCTTGCGCAGTTGTTCTGCAAGAGCGGCAGGAACGCGAGCATACTTCTCGAATTCCATGGAAAATTCAGCTTTGCCTTGAGTTAGAGAGCGAAGCACCGTGGAATAGCCAAACATCTCAGAGAGCGGCACTTCTGCCTCGATACGAGAGAAGGTATTGTCTTCGGTATTGGCCATGATGATTCCGCGCCGCTGATTGAGCGAGGCGAAGACATTTCCCTGGAATTCGTTTGGTGTTTCGACGACAACCTTCATTATAGGCTCTAGAATTGCAGGTTTTGCTTTCTCGTAGGCTTCTCGAAATGCGCCTATTGCAGCGAATTGGAAGGCGATATCGGAAGAGTCGACGGGATGGCTTTGCCCATCGTTGATCACACAGCGCACGCCAGCCACGGGAAAGCCAATCAGTGTGCCCTTTTCCATTGCAGCGCGAAAACCTTTGTCGCAAGACGGGATGAATTCATTCGGAATAGCACCTCCCCTTACTAAATCGACAAATTCATAGTTGCCTTCTTTGAGAGGCTCGATATATCCCGCAATACGGCCATATTGGCCCGCTCCACCAGTCTGTTTCTTATGGGTATAGTTGAAATCAGCGCGCTGGGTAATTGTCTCGCGATACGCGACCTGTGGCATACCAGGAATTACCTCGCACTTGTATTCGCGCTTCATGCGTTCTATGTAGACTTCCAAATGGAGTTCTCCCATACCCTGGATGATGGTCTGATTCGATTCAGGGTCGACATAGGTGCGGAAGGTAGGGTCTTCCTTGGTAAAGCGATTGAGAGCTTTGCTCATTTGGTCTGAGCTTTTGTTGTCTTTAGGCGTTATGGCGAGCGATATGACTGGCTCGGGCACATACATGCTAGTCATAGTATAGTTTAGATCGGGATGGCAAAAAGTGTCGCCAGAAGCACATTCTATGCCAAAGAGCGCCACTATATCTCCGCAGTTACCTTCCTGGATGTCTTCCATCGAAGAAGAATGCATTCTCACAAGCCTTCCTACACGAAATCGCTTGCGAGCTCGCGTATTATAGAGTTCATCGCCTTTGCGGATCATGCCTTGATATATACGCACGTAGGTCAGCTGGCCATATTGGCCTTCTTCGAGCTTAAACGCAAGGGCGACGGTTTTTGCTTGGTCATTTGCCTGGAGTATGACCTCTGCTTCCTCATTGGAGAGATCGAGAGCTATATTTTGTCGTTCCGAAGGATCGGGCAGGAAATTTATAACTCCGTCTAGCAAAGGTTGTACACCTTTATTTCTATATGCCGAACCAACAAATACAGGCACGAGCTTTTCTTCGATTGTTCCTTTCCTGATAGCCTTGAGAAGCAGTTCTTTGGTTGGATTGCCTTCTAGATACGCTTCTGCAAGCTCATCTGAGAACATTGAGGCTGCCTCCAGAAGCTCTTCACGGTATCTCTCGGCATCGTTTCGGAGGTGTATTGGGATTTCGGCATAGCGCAATTCTTCGCCATTAGGACCATCGAAATATATTGCCCTCATGTCAATCAAATCTATGACACCTTCGAATCTATCTTCTAGACCAATAGGAATCGTTATAAAGGCGGGGTTTAGGCCCAGTTTTTCTGCGAGCTGTGCCTTGACTTTTGAAGGATTTGCGCCCATGCGGTCGCATTTATTGATAAATGCTAGACGGGGAACATGGTAGCGCTTAAGTTGCCGATCTACGGTGATAGATTGAGACTGGACACCTGCTACTGAACAGAGCACAAGGATAGCCCCATCCAATACGCGTAGAGATCTTTCTACTTCAATGGTGAAGTCCACATGTCCTGGGGTATCGATGAGGTTTATGCTATGGTCTTTCCATTGTACATTAGTTGCTCCAGACTGAATTGTGATACCTCGTTCGCGTTCCAATTCCATTGAATCCATCGCGGCGCCAGAGCCATCTTTGCCCTTGATTTCGTGTATCGCGTGTATCTTGCGGCAATAAAATAGAATACGCTCTGATAAAGTTGTCTTTCCTGAATCTATATGCGCCGATATGCCGATATTTCTCATTTTATGGACATCGAATGCCATTTTTCTATACCTCTTAGTCTAAAATATCACAATAAATATTCGATTTCCCAGGTGACTTCATGACCATCTTTCAAGGTTGCAGCTACACCACAGTATTTATTCTGCGAAAGTTCGATCGCCTTGAGCACATTCTCTGGATTAAGTTTATCGCTCTTTTTGAATTGATAGATCAGCTTAAAGCTTGTGAATTTCTTGGGGTGCTCTTCTGCTACCTCGCCGCTTACTTTGATATTGAACCAGCTGATTGGTTCTCTCATCTTTCTCAGAATCGATATGACATCCATGCCAGTGCATGCTCCAAGCGCGGCAAGAATAAGCCCTTTAGGACGCGGGCCACGATCTTTTCCGCCACTGTTATCATCTGTATCAAGAACCAAGCGATGCCCATCTAACATGCTCTCAAAGGCCATATCTTCGAGCCAACTCATCTCGATTTCTTTAGTCATAATTTCTCTCTTTCTGCGGACCTTATTTATGAATATTATCAAAGATCGAAGAAATGAGAAATTACTTTATATCGAGCTTTGCCTGTCTTGGAGAAGAATGCTTGGTCGAATGTCTTATTAGTTCGTCATGATATTGAAGAGAAGATTGTCCGCATAAAGACCAGGGGCGGCATTGGAGGGGACATTTCCCAATGCTATACTCACAGGCAACACTCTGCCTTCGAATGGCGTTGTTCCACAGCAGTTGAGCTTGAAGCTATCGCCTTGGCGCTCAGCAGGGATGCCGCCCAGGAGAAGATCGTATTTGACTGTGCCCTCAGAATCCTGATTCTTCAATGCGCAGCCATTCATGGACTGTACTACTATTGAGTAACCTGAGGATAGATTGGATGTGACATGAGCGGCACCAAGCGAAACTATAGAATTCGATTTAAGTTCAAAACCCTTTCCTCGTAAATCGGGCGGATCACCCAGATATGCGACGAGCTCTGCTACACCGCTCGCACTAAAGTCCAGAGTGAGATTGAGGATCGCAGGAACATAGACCACAATCTGTATAGAAACGCTCTTCTTGCCCGTAGTTTGCGCATTAGCGCATGGAATACTCGCCAAGAGAATCATGATGGCAGTAACCAGCATCGCATTTCTTACAGAAATACCTTTAATTCCTCTCCTCATAATTTTATTGTAGAGAAAGAAGAAGAATTAGGTTTGGCGGAAAGCTGAAATATCTATCGCTTTATGGATAAATCATCATAGTTATTGGAGATATCTAGTTGAATAAACTCCATTATCTCCAAGCAGACAGAAATTTCAGAGCAAATCTCTTTTATCTCCAAAGAGTCAAATTACTTCCAATAAGAAACAGTAACTGACAGAGTCTCTAGTATTACGAACTCTTTTTCATGAGCTAAGGCTTCTCTATTCTATAGAGACGAGTTCTATTTCAAAAACCAGGAATGAGTTAGGCGGAATGACATCACCAATGCTCTGTGAGCCATAGGCAAGCTCTGGGGGTACGATTATCATTCGTTTTTCTCCTTTTTTCATGGTGCTTACGACAAGATCCCAGCCATCTATGACTTCTCCTTGCCCTATGGTAAATGTAAACGGGCTACCCGAAAGCGCTGATTGGTCGAAGACAGTGCCATCTAGAAGCATGCCTTTATATATTACCGAGACCTTGCTGCCAGGTGCAGGCATAGATCCGAAGCCCTTGTGTATGGTTTTTTGAAGGATACCATTTTCGTCTGTCTGGAGGTCGGGCCATTTCTGAGCAATGAGTTCTAGGTCGGAATCACGCTTTTGCTTGTTGAGAGCATTTAGAGTGGTGTAAGCTGCGCTGAGGCGCTGATCCCATGCTTGCTGCGAACTATCGAAGGATTTAGCCTTGGCACCTACTCTTTGGATTGTAATTGATTCGATGCGATCGCCTTGCTGAATCTGTCTTACAATATCCATACCTTCGATGACTTTGCCAAAGACTGAATGCTTACCATCGAGCCATGGAGCCGCTTCAAGAGTTATAAAGAACTGGCTGCCATTTGTATTAGGGCCGGCATTGGCCATGGAAACCACTCCTGGTCCATCATGTTTTAGTTCTGGCACGATTTCATCGGGGAACCGGTACCCAGGGCCTCCGGTGCCGTCTCCAATAGGGTCGCCTCCCTGTACAACGAAATTGGCAACAACTCTATGAAAACTCAGACCATCGTAGAAATGTCTGCCTTTGGTTGCATCAAGGGATCCTTCCGCAAGCCCGACAAAGTTGCCAACTGTCATAGGTGCTTTCTCGAATTCGAGGTTAATGACTATCGTACCTTTATTAGTTTTCATAATTGCATACATACCATCTGGCCGAGATGTCTGTGCGTTGCAGGATTGGATAGGAACTACTAGAAGCATTAAAACAAAAACGAATGGTATAGAGTGCTGCCTCATCTGAAAAACTCCTAATTGGTTCTAGGTTTCGCATGTATTTGCATCGATGTACAATCTTACCTATGATATTATGCAGTATAAATGGAAATGTCGGCAAGGAGGAAAGTTGATGTCGGAATATCGCCGTCCAACATGGGATGAATATTTCATGGAGGTCGCTAATGCAATTGCAAAACGAGCTACCTGCGATCGCGGCCGTTCAGGCTGCGTTATTGCAAAGAACAACCAGATACTAGCCACTGGATATGTGGGGGCTCCTTCAGGTCTGCCACATTGCGATGACATTGGTCATCAGATGAGAAAGATGCTGCACGAGGATGGCAGTATAACCGAACATTGTGTTCGAACTGTGCATGCAGAGCAAAATGCTATTTGTCAGGCAGCAAAAAAGGGTGTAGCCATCGAGGGAGGCACACTTTATTGTCGTATGACTCCATGTCGGACCTGTGCTATGCTCATCATAAACTGCGGCATTGTCCGGGTCGTAGCTGAATATCGCTATCATGATGCAGAAGAAAGCGAGGGAATGTTTAAAATGGCCGGAGTAGATCTCGAATATGTTCATGAGGAGATTCTGCAATACTCGAGACAATGAATAGATCTTGCCTTAATAGCCTTATTATCCGAAATATCCATAAAAGCCCGTTGTAAAAAAGCCAAGTTCCCGCTAGCATAGCAGGTTGTGGGATTAACGATCGTATTTCTTGGTGAGATCGTCGGAAAGACCGGCGTATTCACCGTAAAAAGCACCATGCCCGAAATTCGGCAGCGCTTTGAGCCCGATTTTGTTTTTGCAAATGCAAACTCAGCTACGGGAGGAGCAGGCCTAGGTATTCAACATGCGGTCTATCTTCGCAAATTGGGGATCGATTGTATAACGATGGGTGAGGCGGCCTATTATAAGCCAGACATGACTGAATTCTACCCTAAAGCGGGCTGGGTGCTGAGGCCAGCTAATCTTCCTCTAGAAGATCCTGGGCGCAGCTGGAGAGTCTTCGAGAAAAATGACAAAAAAGTCGCAATCGTAATGCTTCTTGGACAATCAGGATTTGCGAGGATCCATGCGGATAATCCCTTTTTAGCGATAGATCAGCTAAGCAATTACTTGCGCAGGGGGACGGCTTGTATCGTAGTCAATTTTCACGCTGCGACAACCGCTGAGAAGCTCTCTATGGCCAGGCACACGAATGGCAAGGTTTCGGCCATACTTGGTTCTGGGGGCAAGGTGCTAACTGCGGATGCTCGAATCCTCAGCCAAAAGACAGCGGCTATCACCGATCTGGGCAGAACGGGCAGCATATTGTCGGTAGGCGGGCTTGATCCAGATGCCAAGGTCAAGGAATTCTTGACCGGCATACCGACATGGTGCAGAGAGGCTAGCGCTCAGCCAGAAGCACAAGGTACCTGTATCCACTTCGATGATGATGGCAGCGCGATTTCGATTGAACCATTCCGTATTTGCGGCAAGGAGATCGTAGATGAGGGAGAGAGCAACAGTAATAAAAATCAAGGGTGATATGGTAACAGTTTCGATCGAGATGCAAGAAGGTTGCAGCGTGTGTGTCAACAATAGTAGATGCAAAATACGCAAAAGCGATCTCTCTGTGTATAACAAGGGGCATATCGATATAGAGGAAGGAGATCGCATAATAATCGAAATGCCTACAAGCGAACAAGCAAAGAGCGCTTTTTGGGTCTTGGGTTTTCCTCTTATCATGCTTTTTGTTGGCTATGGCTTTGGAACTCTAGTCTTCGGGGGTTCGGGCGAAGGAACCGCCGTAGCTAGCGCTGGCGCAGGTTTTGTTCTTGCTCTTGTTATAGGAACGCTTGTTCAGCGTCGCCATAGGCTAGAATCCTTTCCTTATATTCTAGGAAAAGAAGGCGAGGTTTTTTAAGAGAAGCAATGATAAAGCGATAAATCTGTCCGATTGGCAAATCTGCTTTTTAGTTTTCCATTGTCAAGTGTGCAAGTTTTCCATTGTCAAGTGTGCACGAAATATTTACAAAGGTAACTATGCTCCATTACTTGGGTGCACGACAAATTTGTGCAAAGATAGCTAAGCAGCATTTCTTCGAGCCCAGTAATCTTTTGTCTATTGACAAAGAGAGACAAAATCCTTTATGGTTCTGGCTTAAAGGAAAACTTATGATTCAGACACAAGATCTTTCATGTTTCATGCAAAGCGGCCAGAGGAGGCCGCTGATCAGGCGCTAGTAGCGCATCCTTCCCACCATACCCCGCATCACGGGGGATGTTTTGACCCTATAGGGGCTTTTCCCAAAGATATTGGCGATTCTCATACAAAGAAAACCGAGCTAGCGATTCGCATCGATAGGGTGTCGAAATCTTTTGGCAACCATAGTGTGCTACATGAGATATCGCTAGATGTGCCCAAGGAAAGTATCCATGGCATTATAGGCAAAAGCGGAGCAGGCAAGACTACCTTGATCCGTATCGCGGGTCTTTTGGAGAAGCCAGATGAGGGCTCGATCTGGTACGAGGGCATCACAATGCCCGTGCATGAGTTGTATGGGCGAGCAATGCTTGAAGCCCGTAGACAGGTTGGCTTTGTGTTTCAAAGTTTTAATCTATTTTCTTCGCGGACCGCGGCGGGCAATATAGCCTTTCCACTCGAAGCTGCAGGCTGGCCTCGAGAGAAAATTCGTGCGCGCGTAGAAGAACTTCTTGAGCTTGTCGAGCTTTCGGATAAGGCAGATAGACCTGCAGGCCGTCTTTCCGGAGGTGAAAAGCAGAGGGTAGCTATAGCCCGAGCGCTTGCAAATAGCCCTGCAATGCTCTTGAGCGATGAAGCAACGAGCGCGCTAGACCCAGAGACCACAAGAGCAGTACTCGACTTGATTCGATCTCTGAGAGACAGACTGGGGCTTACCGTCATTATGGTGACTCATCAGAGAGAGGTCATACGCCGCATTTGCGATACTGTCTCGGTGATCTCTGGTGGATCTATCGTCGAACAAGGCTCTGTCGCGGAGGTCTTCTCCAATCCTAGTTCTGAAGCAGCTCAGGCTTTTCTCAAGGAGGACAATGAAAAGGAGTATGGCTATGTCTGAGACACTGCAACTCCTTGTTCGACCTCTTGGAGAGACCATTCTAATGATTGCCTCTTCGACATTGATAGCGACCATTCTTGGTGGTGTATTAGGAATATTGCTATTTGCTCTTTCGCAAGATCGCTTTGCAGGCAAGTATCCTGGAGCTCTTTTGGTCAAACGCATCGCGGATCGCTTTATCAACATGCTCCGCTCTTTTCCATATGTGATCCTTATGGTGCTCGTATTGCCACTATCTCGTCTCATTGTTGGAACAAGCCTTGGAACCATTGCGTCCATTGTGCCTCTGTCGATAGCTGCAATTCCTTTTCTGGCGCGCATCGTGGAATCATCGCTCTCCGAAGTCGATTCTGGTGTAATCGATGCAGCGATCTCCTGTGCAGCCTCAAAGACGCGTATTCTCTTTGCGATTCTAATTCCTGAGGCGCTACCATCGCTTATATCTGGATTAACACTGACTATGATCAGCTTGCTCGGCTATTCAGCCATGGCGGGTGTAATTGGAGGGGGCGGACTTGGAGATTTAGCGATTCGATATGGCTATCAGCGCTTCCGCGCAGATGTAATGGCCGTAGCAGTAGTAGCTATCATTGCACTAGTTGAGCTCATTCAATGGGCTGGTTCGAGGATTACTAGCCGAATCAAAGCTGCGCGCTGATAGAAAAACTAGGCTCCAAGAGGCGCGCAAGGGATATAAAGCGAGCCTCGAACTGGTTTTCGAGTATTGCGCGGGCAAGGTCGAAGACATGAGCATTTGTCCGTCCAATTATGGCCGAGTCTGCCGTAGCTATGAGTTCGCCTTCCCAACATGCTAGAAAGTGGTCGACTCCATTTTCAAGGCGGACTTCGGCATTCATAGATCTCTGTGTAAAGGCTTCTCGTAGAAATCCAGCTTGACGGCCGCTAGAAGATACGGGCGCGTCGAGGAAGAAAGTTAGGCTTTCGAGATTGAGAGCAGCTAGGTATTCTGCCGCGATTTCGGCCATGCGCTCAAAGCCTCGGTGATCCGCGATGCGCCCATGTGCGCCACCTACATCGCGCAAGAATCCATCCGTAGCGATGAACATAGGGTGACCATGCATATAGTTCATAAGAGTAAAAAGGATATTGTAGCCATCGACACCGAGCGAAGCCTTCTCCCACGGGCTACGGATAAGCTTGGCGAGATTGCTCTGGGAAGCTTTTAAAGAAAGAATCCCTCTATATAGCATCATGCGTCCGTTATGCGAAAGCCTATATCGGTCGCCTACTAGCTTGAGGCTTGCATCGATGGGATAGTCCTTATCGAGTAGCATTCGATAATCCCTTGCGGCAGCAATAAATGCATCGTCAAAGGCTTCGGCATTCTCTTTTTTTTCCATAGCACTTGCCCTGATGGGGCTCCTTGTTTTAATCGATTTAGGAGCAGCTCTGATTGATACAGCATATCCTACACGCTTTGGCCTGTCAGCCTGCTTTCTCGACAAGCGCTTATTCTTGCCGATGATCATACGTCTTGCTTGCTGGTTCTATGGCTCTCTGATATTGTTTATTATGAATTCTCAAGCCTATTAGTAGAAGAAGGGGAAGCTGTCCATGATTAAGGAAAGCAGTTCTATCTATCAAATATTTTTGCGCAACTTCACTCAAGAGGGGACTTTCCGCGCAGCTATACCCGAGCTCGAGCGCGTCGCCAAAATGGGTTTTGACTGGATATATCTCACACCGATACACCCTATAGGGGAAAAGGCTCGTAAGGGGACTTATGGCAGTCCCTATGCCATAAAAGACTATCGCAAGATCAATCCTGAACTGGGGGACGAGACTGATTTTACGAACTTTGTGGAAGAAGTCCATGCTCATGGTCTCAAGCTCATGATAGATGTAGTATTCAATCATACTTCACCCGATTCAGTGCTTGTACACGAGCATCCAGACTGGTTTATCAGGGCAGCCGATGGGCTTCCATGGAGAAAGTGCGAAGATTGGAGCGATGTGGTCGATTTCGATTATAAGAGTTCGCCTCATCTCTGGCTTGAACTCATCGATACACTAACAATGTGGAGAGATAGAGAAGTAGATGGTTTTCGTTGTGATGTAGCGTCTCTTGTTCCAAGCGAGTTTTGGAGACAGGCCCGGCAACGCGTAAATCAATATGATCCTGGCATAAAGGGAGAGAAGGCTCCGCTTGTATGGCTTGCCGAGAGCGTCCATCCAGCCTTCTTAAGGAAGATGAGATTGCTTGGGTACAATTCATGGAGTGAGCCTGAGTTACATGTGGCCGCCTTCGATCTGACCTATGATTATGATGGTTGGGAAAGGCTCGAGAAAATATGGGAGCAAGGAATGCCATTTGAGCGATATCTAGAATATCTCTATGTTCAGGAGACGCTCTATCCAAAAGGAGCAAAAAAGCTTAGGTTTCTTGAAAACCATGATCAAGATCGCGCGGCTCATAGATTTGGAAATCGAGCGAAGCTGCGCGCAATGACTCCTTTTTATCAATTCTTGCCTGGAGTAGCGATGAGCTATATGGGGCAGGAATTGGCTCTCGAACATAAACCCAATCTTTTCGAGAAGGATCCAATAGATCTAGAGCTAGGTGATAAGGAGTTCGAGCGCTATTTTATTGCAAGCTTGCAGGCTACAAAAGAAGCAAAAGAGGAGGCTCCTTTCTTTTCATGGACAATTGGCCAGGACTGCCGACTGAAGGATGGGGCTTCCAGAGAAGAAGTTATCTATTGCCTAAGGAGCGTCGAACCTGCAAAAATGCCTTACCCCATAGATATATCTATGATAAGGAAAGGCAATTATCTTCTTGTGATTCAGCCTGAACTTGATAGTCCTGCTAGCCAGAGATCTTATGGAAGTGCATCAAAAAAAACTTCTTCCTCGCTAGAATCCATGCCCTGTGCTCTCTTTGACATCGAAGGAACAGATTTGCTTTCCCGAAAAGAAGTGCGAATTGCAGAGGGCGATAGGCTACCGAGAATACCTGCTAGCCTTATTCGCTTAGAAGACTGACGGGCCAAATCTGCCTCATTGTGGTATTTCCGAGACACTTTCGAGCACATAGGTGGATGCATAAGCGAATTTCGGCATGTCTTTCTCTTCCGTAACTCCTGTCAGGACGAGTATGGTTTCGATTTGAGACTCTATGCCTGCTATTATGTCGGTATCCATTCTGTCTCCAATGATAATTGTCTCTTCATGTGTTGTTCCTAGAGTTCGGAGTGCATGTCGCATCATGAGTGGGTTAGGTTTGCCGACAAAGTATGCCTTGCGGCCCGTGGCGAGCTCGATTGGCGCGACCAATGCCCCACAGGCGGGTACAAGGCCCCCTTCGGTAGGGCCTGTGAGGTCTGGGTTCGTACCTATAAGTTTCGCTCCTCCAAGAACGAGCCGTACAGCCTTTATGAGAGTATCGAGATTGTAACTGCTAGCTTCGCCGACAACAACATAATCGGGGTTTACATTGTTCATCGTATAGCCAATCCGATACAATGCATGGATTAGCCCCGGCTCTCCAATGACGTAAGCTGTGCCATTGGGCTTTTGGCTTGCGAGGAAGGCAGCTGTAGCAAGAGCACTTGTATAGAAATGCTCAGATCCGACTTCTATTCCAAGCCTTGCCATTTTTTGAGAAAGCTCCTCAGGAGAACGTTCACTCGAATTAGTCAAGAATAAAAAGCGCTTCTTCTCGTCTTTGAGCCATTCTACAAATAGGTCGGCGCCAGGCAAAAGTACATTCCCATGGTAGATCACGCCATCCATGTCGATTATGAATGCCTTTTTTTTTCGGATATGATCCAAAGTCTCCCTTGCTACTTTCATGTCTCTCGTCCTTGCAAATTTAATTTTATTATTATAGACAGCATTATGGAGTCGGTTGGCCAATAGGCTTCCCTTTCGATCGCCTTACCTGAAGGATTTCCTGCTTTTCCTCAAGGTTTCGAGCTGCTTTTCTGGCCATTTTATAGAGCTTTTCTTGTGCATATAGAAGGGGGTCCTCTGGACGTCGAGAGAGCGAGAGATCCATCCATGTGCCATCATTTTTAAGCCTATAGGCATGAGTGTTGTCTGCAAAGTAGGTATTAAGAATGTCCTTACATCGTGCTTTGATCTCTTTATCGAGCACTGGAAATAGCAATTCCAGCCTTTTTTTCATGTTTCGCTGGAGCCAGTCGGCGCTGGAGATATATAGCTCTTCCGAGCCACCATTTCTGAAGTACAGCATTCGACCATGCTCAAGGTAGCGTCCTAAGACCGAGCAGACCTCAATATTTTCTGAAAGGGCAGCTACCCCTGGGATCAGTGTACAGACTCCCCTCACATTGAGCTTTATCTGTACTCCTTTGGCAGAAGCGCGATAGAGAGCTGCTATTAAGTCTGGATCTGATAGGGAATTGAGCTTTGCGATTATGAGGCCTGGTGATTCCGGAGTAGCTTGCGCTATCTCCCTTTCAATAAACCCGATGATGCGATCCTTGAGATCAAAAGGGCTAAGAGCTATCAGTGAGAGCGATCGGATGCTCGAATAACCAGTGAGAATGTTGAAGAAGAGAGCAATATCCGTGCATAGACTAGGATTTGAGGTGAATAGACAAAAGTCAACATAGCTTCTTGCGGTCTTTTCGTTATAATTTCCTGTTGACAGGTGAATATATCGGGCAATGCTACCATCTTGTCGTTTTCTAATAATCAAGGCTGCCTTTGCATGTACCTTAAACCGAGCAACGCCATAAGTTACGATTGCACCTGCCTGTTCAAGCTCGGTAGCCCATGAGATGTTCTTTTCTTCGTCGAAGCGTGCCTTGAGCTCGAGGACGACAACAACCTGTTTTCCGCTCCGTGCCGCTTTAGCTAGAGCATGCACAAAAGGTGAATTCAGGCCGCTCGTTCTATAGAGTGTTACTTTTATTCCTAAGACCGATGGATCGCTCGCACTTTCCTCTATGAAGCGCTGGACAACATCAAAGGATTCATAAGGCAGATTTATGAACCTGTCATGTTCATCGATCCAGTCGAAGATGCTGCTTTTTTCTTCAAATATTCGGATAGGCTTCCATGGTCGGAAGAATAGCGCCCTATCCGGCGTAAAGCCATGAACCTTATAGAACGCTGAATCGCAGAGCTCATTTGCTCTTCCCAGGTCTATAAGCCAATCGGCTTGATATAGATCCAGTGCATCAAGCGAGAGGCTTTGCATCAGGGTGTTGATGAGAACCTGATCTTCTCCCGTATAGACCATGCGCACAGGCGTAGAATTCTGTCGCCCTGTGAGTACTTCCTCCATCGCGGTCAAGAAATCATCGTCCCTATCTTCATCCACGCTGAAATCTGCATCTCTGTTTACCTTGAATGCAAGGCCGCTCGATACTCTTAAACCAGCAAAGAGTTTACTTCCAAATGCCAGAATGACATCCTCTAGAAGAGCGATGCGAAAGGCTTTACCAGTAGCAGAACTTCCGGAATTATCGGACTCTAGACTTAGATATTGTGGCAGAACAATAAAACGATCGATATTCTTAGGTACTTGAATGATTGCCACTGAGTCATTCTCTTCGAGTCTAAATGCGACATGGACCTGAAGACTTCCTGTCGATGGGAAATGATTATCTTCTAGCCGTAATGGGGTAAGGAGAGGATATATCTTTTCTGCAAAAAGTCTTTCGAGATATCTGCTTTCTTTGGTCGTCCAGTCTTTTTCCTGAACAAGTTGAATACTGTGTTCAGCCAATCTAGGGAGAATCGTGCCATGCAGATGGACATAGAGCTTGTCATAGCAAGCTTGAACTTTCTCATGAATAGCCTCTAAAAGAGCATGTGGCTCCATACCGGCCCATTCTTCGTTGGTCTGTCCTGTCAGTGCAGCTGTCTTGACGGCCGCGACACGCACCATGAAGAATTCATCCAGATTCGATGAAAAAATGCAAATAAAATTTAGCTGTTCGAGTAGAGGCAAAGAAGTTTTGAGTCCTTCTTCCAAAACGCGCGCATTGTAATCGAGCCACGAAAGCTCACGATTTAGCATCGGAAATTCTTTCATACTCTTCTCTTTTTGCTCACATTGAGATGTTCTAGATTAAGACTGGCATGAGTCCAAAGACATCTTCGAACATATCGCCTTTCTCTGCGAGAGAGAGCTTTTCCAGCGAAAAATCCTGTGACTCCGAAGTCCGAATTATGAATCTATCTTCTGTCCGTTCAAAAGAGAGTTCCTTGATACGGCCTTGATGGCTTCGATCGAGCGCATCGGCAACACGAAGAATAGCCGCCAATTTGAGCACGATGATGCGGCCTTCTCGCGGAAGGGCAATGAAATTGACATGGGTAGAAAGCGGCTGGGACTTTCGGTGGTATCGCACCACATTCGATACTATGTTGATATCATCCCTGTTGAGACCAAATACCTCCGAATTGGCGACGATATACTCGCTGTGTTTGTGGTGTCCACTTGTCCTTATGTAAGTCCCTATGTCATGAAGAATTGCTGAGATTTCGAGCAGCATTCTCTCATGGATGCCAAGGCCATGTTCCTTTTTGAGGGCATCGAATATCTTGAGGCTAAGGTTTCTCACATGAGCGGCATGGGCTTCATCATAATGGAACCGCTTACCAAGAGCGCGAGCTGATGCCACTACCTGTCTGCGTAGTTCCTCTTCGATTTTTTTATCCATGCCCTGTACCTGCGCAAGCAAAATGCCTTCGCGAATGGATATGTTAGGCACGATGATGGTATCTGCTCCTGTTCTTTCAAGAAACATGCGCTCGATCGTGAGCCCTGCTGCATAGCTTTCGGCTTCATTCCATGAAAGGTGATATTGAGCCATGCACTCCTCGGCGGGCATACTCGCAACATAGTCTGCAAACTCGATGAACTGTTTGCGGTCTAGTACTGTGTAGTTGCTAAAGGCCTTCTCTGAAAGGCAGTGTGCAGCAAAGCGCGCATCTGCACCAATAAGAACGAATGTGCGCACAGAATCGAGCTGTAAGTCCTCGGCCAAGATATCGCAGGCTGTCTTTATGTTGCTTTCGAGATACATTTCTATAAATTGCCTGGGCTGCTGTGCTGATTCTCGGATCTGTTCATCTATTCTAAGAGTGCCGATGCTAAGGCTGTGGCTTGAGACCATTTGCCCCTTTCTTAGAAGCATTAGCTCTGTAGTGCCACCTCCCACCTCTAGAATCATTGAATTCGAGCGGCCGAGATAGGATCTTTCGTCCTCGAGTGCCTTTTTTACTGCCAAGTACATAAGATGATTCTCTTCTATGTCCTCGATGATCCGAACATGATAACCTGTCTGTAGGTTTATGCGATCTATAAAAGTATCTCTGTTCGAAGCCTCTCGGAGCGCGCTCGTTCCTATTACCTGGATATCTGAAGGGTTTAGACCATAACCTGCGAGAAGCTCACTGAATGAGTCAAGTATAGCAATTGTTTCTCTCATACCATCTCTAGAAATATTGCCCATAGTGAACACGTCGCGACCAATGCGGGATTGTTTGGAGGCTCTATCGAGGATCTTTAAGTCTCCTTTCGAATCGATCTCGGCGATTATGAGACGTATTCCAGTTGATCCTATTTCTATTGCAGCATGGATACCAGGTGGATTCCCGCTATTTTCCTTTAGTTCTTGCGATTTCTGAGAGACTGTCTCTGACATATAATTTATTATATCATCTTCACGCTGACTAAAAATACTAGCCAGAATTTTCCATGCATTGTACACTCTCGCTGTATGAATCCTAAAATGAGAAGAGAGTATGGCATCACTAAAGGGATTTTATCGATTTTTAGCCTTGCTCTCATTCTATTCTGCATTTTGCTGTCTGGCTGCGCGAGATTAGAAGGATGGGGTCTGGTCATTTGGTCTGTAAAAGGAACAGCGGCTAAGGCGGGCACCATCGTTCCTGTTTACCTAAAATCGAATATAAGCAAAACCTATATAATCGGTTTACTCGAAGACAGTAAGACAAAAATAGAAGTTCCTTTTGCCACGATCGAGTTCTTTACTTCGAAAAAAGCGGCAGAAAAGAGAGCAAAGGAATTTGCGCCTTATGCTCTCTATTACTTAAGTGCCGGGCGAGATGGCCTTCCTGTGCGCGATAAGCCGAGCGTGACTGGCCGGAGAGTCTATCGCTTGAGGCTTGGCGAATCGGTGAAAGTTCTTAACAGAGTAGAAGGCGAAGCGGTATTCACAGGAGGGAAAGCGCTCCCTGGAGAGTGGTATTTTGTACAGGCTACCGACGGCACGCGAGGCTATGTATTCAGCAATACCATGATTCTATATGAGGAAAAAGAAGGCATAAGTGTGCCTGTATTAACAACGGCTCCGACTCCCAGCGCTCCATTGCTCGATATGATCTACGCAAAACCCTGGCGTCCAGCCTATTATCAGATCATGCTAGATGAAGATACCGTCGATCCAGACCTTTTCTTGCTCCAATATGGGCTTTTTGCAGATGCAAAGAATTCTCAGGTCAGAGTCGAGCTGCCCGGCTATTCGAAGGCCTTTAGTTTCAGTTCAGTGAGCCAAGTGGAGGACTGGCTTGCGTTCGAAGGATCGAGCCTTAGAATCAAGTTCGAAAATGAATCGACAATTGTAGCGGATTGGAGTGGTCTAGAGCCTATACTCCCTGAAGAAGGCTGGACTCTTGGAGGACAAGCAGCTCGTTTCGTACACCTGGATACATCGATTCCAGTTATTATCTCAGGAGAGAACTCACGCCGTGATTCGGAATTGAAGATCTTTTTCCAGAGAGTCTCACAGCTTCAAACAGATGGTAGTTCTTCGGTGACCTTTCTTTCTGACCATGCGGGGATTCTAACTATAGACCTCAAAGGGAACTTCGAATGGAGCCATTTCGATCAACTACCTGCTGGTTTTGCCCCTGAAATCTCGCCAGGATCAGATACTAATGCCTTAAAAGGCAAAATTCGGTTCGGGCTGCATCTAGGGGCTCCACTTTCATCCTATTGGATGGGTGGTTTTTCACTCCTTATGGGTAAAGAATCCCAAAGGTATGATTTTGTATATCGCTTCGAGAATGAACAGCTTATCATTGCTAAAGCGATTCAGGTGAGCCTAAGAGGAACTACGGAGGGCATCGATTCGAGATTCTCTCCTGTAAACTATTATCTTATAAGTAAATAAGGTTGAGATAGCATGCCCTTTCTGCAGTTGAGCGGAATTAGGCTTTCATTCGGCGCCTGCGACCTTATATTGAATGCAAGCTTGAATTTACAGGATGGGTCTCGCGCAGCATTGACGGGCCCCAATGGCGCTGGCAAGTCGACACTTATGAAAATAGCTGCGGGACTTGTCAAACCCGATGCAGGAGAAGTCATCGCGACAAAGGGCGCTCGCATAGCCTACCTTCCGCAGACAGGAGTTCAATTCGAATCAGGTACTGTTCATGAAATCGCAGAAAACGCATTTTCATTCTATCATAATCTTCTAAACGAACAGGAAGAAATTGGTCGATCGCTGGATTCCTCTCTTTTGAGCGAAAAAGAAACAAAACGCCTTCTTGCGAAGCATCATGAAATAACTGAGAAGCTAGAGCAGTCAGAATACTGGACCCGAGAGGAGAGAATATCGGAAGTTTTAAGCGGGCTCGATTTCAAGATAAAGGATTTCGGACGCCCTGTGTCTGAGCTATCTGGTGGCTGGCAGATGCGACTTGCGCTAGCAAAGATATTGCTCGAAGAGCCAGATATCATGCTGTTAGACGAACCAACCAATTACCTCGATTTAGAGGCGCGCACCTGGCTAGAAGATTTTCTTAAAGCCTACCCTGGTGCTGTATTAGTAGTTTCGCATGATAGGTACTTTCTCGATGTTACAGTACGAGAAGTATATGAGCTATTCAATAGCACGCTTACGCGCTATGTGGGGACCTATAGTCAGTATGAAATACGAAGATCTCAAGAGCTAGAAGCGCTTTTCGAGGCTTGGGAGCATCAGCAAGAAGAAAAACAAAGGATCGAAGATTTCATACGGCGCTTTAGATACAAGGATTCCAAGGCTGCTCAGGTCCAGAGTCGCATTAAAATGCTGGAAAAGATGACACCTATCGAGATCCCAGAGGGCATGAAGCGGATTCACTTCTCTTTTCCGCCAGCGCCAAGATCTGCTCGTGTGGTCCTAAGAATGCGCGAGCTCTCCAAATCTTATGGAGAACTCATGGTAATAGAACCATTTTCTCTCGAAGTAGAGCGTGGACAAAAACTGGCTATTATAGGTCCAAACGGGGCAGGGAAATCTACCCTCATGCGCATCATTGCAAAAGAAGATAACCCAACAGGCGGGGAAGCTATATTAGGAGCAAATGTCCTCGTTGGTTATTTTTCGCAGGAATCGGCAGAGATCATGGAATCGACCTCGACGGTAGAAGAAGAAGCCGAATCTGTCTGTCCGCCCGAGATGCTTCCAAAGATTCGCAATCTGCTTGGAGCCTTTCTTTTCCGCGATGATGATATAGAAAAACCAATCTCGGTGCTATCTGGAGGTGAGCGCTCGCGGCTAGCTCTTCTTAAGCTTCTTCTAAAGCCTGCAAACCTCCTGGTCCTAGATGAACCAACCAATCATTTGGATTTGACTAGCAAAGACATTTTGCTCGAAGCCCTGAGTAGGTTTGAAGGCACAGTCATTTTTGTATCTCACGATCGTCAATTCCTCGATGAGCTTCCGGATCGAGTTCTGGAACTCTCCTGTGGGAATGTGCCAAGCCTCTATTATGGGAACTATGCCTATTATCTAAAAAAGAAAGCTGAAAAAGAGAATGTGAGGTTAGAGGCTATCCAAGAAGATATTCGAAAGCCTAAACAGCGTTGGCAAAGTGATACAACCTCAGTCTCTTCTGTCACAAACCAGACTTCAATTTCAAACAGGGATTGGGAAGAAGAAAAAGCACACAGAGCTCGATTGCGCAAGCTTAAACGGCGGGAAGAAGAGATTTCCACTCGCATTGAAAAGATTCAGACAGAAAAAGAAAGGCTTCAGGAGGAATTGGCTCAGCCTCGAAACTACATAAATGGAGAAAAAACGCGGCGCATTCTAAACGAGTTGGAAGTCCTCGATCGAGAGACAGAAGCTCTAAATGAAGAATGGCTCGAAATTGCTCAGTCTTTAGCCGAGGAAGCTTGAGGACTTAAAATAGGCTTCTTGAAATTGAAAAGCGCGGATTAAAGCATTTAAGATTAAGGATTCTTATTACTCTCGAGCTTTTCGATCATCATCTCGGAAAGCACTTTCCATGTAGGGGACAAGCTCGATGCATCAGGCTCATTATAGCGTTCGATTATTTCCCTAAAGCCAGCAATCGCCTTATCCTTATTGCCTTTTTTGTATTCAATAAAGGCTATTTCATACTTTGCATTGAGCATGTAGTTAGGATCGCTGCCATATCTCTCTAGTAGCACTTGATAATAATACTTGGCACCATTGAGATCATAGACATCATATCGTTCCTGGGCTAGCTGAATGATCTTCTGAGCGCTTGCATCTTCAGGGACGGGCGTAGGCGAAGAAGCACAGGAAAACACCAGAAACCCGACGAGTGAGAGAGCAAATAAGGCTACATAGCGCAAAAGCAATTTATGCATGTGATTTCCTTATAGTTGGTAATTATGCTATACTCGCCGAACGAGGTCAAGACGAGCCATGATAGCAACATTCATCAATGCAGGGGCCATTATTCTGGGTTCACTCATTGGTCTTTTTATACGAAAAGGCATAAAAGAAGAATATCGAAAGGTTGTGTTTACGGCGGCAGGATTCACATCGCTTACAATTGGTATTCAAATGGTGCTAAAGACCAGCCATATCCTTTCTTTTGCCCTTGCATTGATGGCAGGAGGACTTCTGGGCACTGCGCTCAACCTCGAAGGCGCGATCGAGGGGCTTGGAGATGGTCTCAAAAAACGCTTTGCGCGCAGCTCCGAAGACACTTTTGCGACTGGATTTCTCAATGCTTCGGTTTTGTTCTGTGCGGGCGCCATGACGATAGTGGGTTCATTTAATGCAGGGACCGTAGGGGATTATTCGCTTCTCTTGACAAAGAGCGTGCTCGATGGTTTTGTCTCGATTATATTTGCTGGGGCGATGGGAATTGGCGTAGCATTTGCTGCTCTTTCCGTTCTTGTGTATCAAGGAGCTCTTACTTTGCTATCCGAGTACTTAAAGCCTTATGTCAGTGACCTAATGCTGAGCGAGCTCACAGCTATCGGAGGAGCGCTTGTAATTATGATAGCTCTAGGGCTCTTAGAGATTAAGAGCTTCAAAACCGCTAATTTTCTTCCAGCAATGGTTATCATTATAATTCTCGTCCTTGCAATGCCATTTATGACATTTCTATAATTAAGACATGAACAGGTATGGCCAGAGTAATATAGACCATAGATTCGTCCATACTCGGCGCGAAGATAATGCGGGTGAATGGTATGCGTTGGATAATGCTGCAATAATCATGCCAGCAGTCACCGACGATATCAGCACGAGTCTTTTCCGGCTGGAAGCAGAGCTAGATGAGCCTATTGAGGCTGAAACCTTGAAAAAGGCCCTTGCCCTTACCGTGAAGCGCATGCCCTATTTCAATGTAATGCTCCGCAGAGGATTTTTCTGGTACTACTTTGAGCCTTGCAAAACAATGCCATTGATTCTTCTAGATTTGCGTTTTCCTTGTCAGGGATGGAACATAAATATCCGTGGAACGCGCATGTTTCGAATTCTTTGTGAGCAGAACAGAATTTCGGGCGAGTTCTCGCATGCCTTGACCGATGGCACAGGAGGTATAGCTTTTTTTAAGTCTCTTCTTGCGAATTATCTCATATTGAAGGGTGTAGACCCTGGTGTACAACTAGGGGAAGGCGAGTGGAGAGACATAATTGTCTTTTCAGGCGATATGAGCGCCTCAGCGAAAAGCGAAGAATTCGAAGATGCTTATCAGCGGTATTTTCCCAATGGATTACCATTCCCGGACTTAAGGCCGCATGCTTTTCATTTGAGTAAAACCTGCTTGCCCAAAGGCCAGTATCGTGTAATCTCGGGGAAGTTACTTGCCAGCGAAGCTATAGCGGAGGCTCATCGGAGAAATGTCAGCCTTACCGAACTCATATCAGCTGTCTATCTCGATGCCTTGCAGCATATATGGCATACAACGAAGCCCCATCCGCGCGAGCCCTATGTTTCATTAGAGATACCCATCAATCTGCGACAGCTTTTTCCTTCGTGTACCTTTCGCAATTTTTCTCTTTTTGTGCTTATCAGCGAAGATATGCGGCTAGGTATGAGAGATTTCGATGAGCTAGTATCGCGAACTCATTACCAGATGAAGCTCGAATATGATCGAATGAGTATAGCAAGGCACTTGTGCCGTAATGCCGGAAGTGCGAGAAATCTGGCTGTCCGATTGGTTCCTCTTAGAGTTAAAGATTTTTTTGCTAAAGTCTTTTTCTCGAAATTTGGCGAGAGCATGCTTTCTGGTTTCATTTCCAACATAGGCCAACTGAAAATGCCTCCAGCTTTTGCTTCTCACATAGTGAGCTTTGGATTCATACCCGCTCCAAGCATGGCTACCATGACAAATGCCTCAATGCTGAGTTGGAACAACGACCTTGTTATCAATTTTGGAAGCTTAGCCCAATCGCGCGACCTCGAGAAGCTATTCTTTAGACGATTGCGAAGCTTAGGATTGCATGTCGACGTTTCATGCCGATCCGACAATGAACTACAAGGATATTAGAAGTGAAAGAGAGGGGGGCTAATCATGCCATATTGTCCTGATTGTGGGGTGGAAATAGGCAATGCCAAAAAATGCCCGCTTTGCGGAACCCCAAATCCGAGAGCGTATGAAGAGAAGAATCTAGTTACCGACTCGATAGACGACCAGACAAGTTCTGAAAAAGAAATCTGCTCCGCCGAAAAGCGGACGATTGTTTGGGAAGTACTCTCGGTGACATTGGCTATCGCCATATTGGTGCTCGGCGCCATTAATCTCTTTGAATCTAGGCGATTCTCCTGGTCCCTCTACGCCATTGTATCGATTTTCTTTGTATGGGTGGAATTGACGGCGTTTTTTATGTTGAAAAAGAGAGCTGTTCTTCGCATCTTATTGAGCGTTCTTGCACCACCATTATTGTTCGTAACAATCGGGTACGTTTCCGGTGGTCAGCGATGGGCACTTGGTCTAGCGGTTCCAATCATAGTCCTTGTAGAATCTCTCGTTGGCTTGGTTTACTTCTTATTTGAGAAAAGCAAGCAGAAGGGACTGAATCTGATTGCTTACGTGACAGTGGCTATAGCGCTGCTCTGTTTTTGCCTTGAGGTGTTTATCGATCTATTTGTGAATGGAGTTGTTGTGCTGCAATGGTCTCCTATCTGTGCTATTGCTCTTTTATCCATCGCGGTTTTCTTCTTATACCTTCATTTTCGTGTTTTCAAGAATACGGATTTGCATCGCCTTTTTCATTTTTAATGCTTCAATCTAGCGAGATAGACCTATTAGATGACGCTAGGCTAGCTTAGTTGAGCTTGGATGAGACTCTTATTGTCTTATCCTGATGGTGAAAACCTGGCATTGTATCCGAAAATTTTTCCATCCCTTGACATATTCTGCGATTTTTTGTAAGCTCTTATTGCGCCGCAGGGTAGAGCAGTTGGCAGCTCGTCGGGCTCATAACCCGGAGGTCGGAGGTTCGAGTCCTCTCCCTGCTAGATGGGCCGCCTTCTGTTAGAGGGTGGCCTATTTCTTTTTGTCAGAAATCATGATTGAAAACAGAAAACCTATAGCGATAAAAACAGTTCCTACAATAAAGGAAATCTTAATGGCTTGAGAAGGCTGAGTATCCTTGATATAGGCCGTAATCTGAGGGCCGATTACTCCACCAAGTGACCATGCGGTCAATACAGCACCGTACATAATAGTCATTTTTTGCGGTCCAAACAGCTCAGAAATTGTAGCAGGCATCATTCCAAATCCTCCCCCATAACAAAAGAGGATCCAGCAAGCACATATAGCAAATACCCATGGGCTCCTTGTAAATATCAGTAGGAGGAAGATCAGCATTTCGCTCCCAAGCAAAAGCCGATAAGCCTTCATTCTTCCAAATCTGTCCGAGAAAGCTCCCCACAGCAACCTTCCTACACCATTGAAGATAGAAGTTACAGCAATAAGAGTTGCTCCCATCGAGGCAAGAGCTTCCGCTGTGGAAGAAGGCTTTCTATTTAGAATAAGCTCTTGGAACATAGGTGATTGAAAGCCGATGATAGATATTCCCGCACTGATATTGCAGAACAGGATCATCCATACCACAAGGAATCTTTTTGAAAAAATATCTTTCGAGGCTTGTTTCAAAGATAGAGAAATATCTGTTTTTGCTTTTTCTTGCTTTTGTTTGCCAGAATTGGAAGAACGGGGTGGTTTTGATTGTCCAGGCACACTTTCTGGTGGGTCTTTCATGGCAAGAGAAGCAGGAATTGTTATAGCGGCAAAAAGCAATGCAAAAGTAAGAAAGGACTTTACGAGATTTCCGGCATATAATCGCAAGAAAATTGGTGCTATGACCTTGCTCATAAAAAGCGCGCCAAAGCCAAATCCCATTATTACCATACCGGTTGCAAGTCCCTTTTTCTCTTGGAACCATTTGGAAACCGTAGCTACCGGTGTTACATATCCAAGCCCCAGTCCTGTGCCTCCTATTAAACTGTATCCTAAATATAATAGAGCTAATGATTTGAGCGATAGCGCAATGGCTGCAAGAAGATATCCAAGGCAAAAAAGAGCGCTTCCAATCATGGCAATTTTGCGCGGGCCTGCATTAGGAAGTATTACCCCGCCTACAGCAGCAGCCATGCCAAGGAAGAATATAGCCAACGAAAAAACAAGCGAAACTTGGGCATTATTCCATCCGAAGGTCTGCATAAGCGGTTCCTGGAAATAACTCCAGGCATAGACTGTCCCAAAGCAGAGCATTAACATGGCACCTGCAAAGACCATATCCCATCTATAAGCAACTTTAGAATTCTTATGTGAGGCTTGCGCCTTTTGATTTGACATGATTGTATCCCTTCAATTATCGGTATTCAGCATGCGCTAGAATCTATAACCAGTCAATGCCAAACTCAAAGCAGGCGCTGGATTGGAATATGGAAAAACCGAGCTTATATGTTCTGGATGCGCGATTATTGGATGCGCGACTATTTTTTCCATTGCGGACCTACTAAAAAGATTATAAAATATTTGAGATTATATTTATTAATTTGGAGGCGATACTATGAGAGCAATTCGCAAAGCAATGCTAGTTTTAGCATTTGTAACGTTGCTAGTGCCAGTCTTTGCAAAGGCCGGTCAGACCTTAATAGTGTATTCAAGTGTCGATGAGGTAAACGCAAAAAAGATTCTAGATGCATTTTCAGCGCAAACCGGCATCGCTGTGCAGTTCGTTCATCTATCATCTGGTCCTGCGTATGCCAGAATCAAGGCCGAATCAGCAAATCCTCAAGCAGATGTATGGTTCGGTGCTCCTAGCGAAAACCATATTGTGGCAAAGGAAGACAAGCTTACTCAGCCATATAAGGGGCCGAACTTTGATAAACTCGGCAAAGAGTTCAAGGATCCCGAGGGATACTGGCGCAGCTTCTACATGAATCCCATGGCCTTTGCAGTGAACAAGGAAGTTCTTGCTCGAATAGGAGCGCCAAAACCCACGAGTTGGGCTGATTTGCTCAATCCAGCGTACAAGGGGCAAATACAGATGCCATCTCCCCAATCTTCTGGAACCGCTTACAACATCGTTGCTTCGCTCGTCGTGCTCATGGGTGAAGATAAGGCATTCGATTACATGAAAAAGCTTGCTCCAAACATTCAGACCTATACATCCTCCGGTACAGCTCCATCGCAAGCGGTTCAAGTAGGACAGTGCGCAATAGCCATTCAGTTTACGCCAGCGTTTTTTGAGGCAATTGACAAGGGCTTCCCCATAGAAGTCATTTTCCCCAAGGAAGGTGTCTGGTTCGAAGCGCCCGCCGTCTCTATCCTTAAAGGAGCCAAGAATCTTGAAGCAGCAAAGACCCTTGTGGACTGGCTTTCTTCTGTTGAAGGTCAAAAAGTCTATACAGAACTAAAAACATATTTTTACCCGGTGATTCCAGGCGTTCCGCTAGGCAAGGGAATGCCCGCTTTTGAGTCTCTTAAGACCATCGATGTCGATGTCCTCTGGGCTGGCGAGCAGAAGAAAAGACTGGTAGAGCGCTGGGTCAACGAAGTCCTAAGCGCAAAGTGAGCAATTGATGCAGGTATCTGGATTCCGGGCGAGGACCAATATCAAGCGTCTCGCCCGCGATCCGGTGCTACTGGCTGTTATCCTGCTGGTCACCGCATCGCTTGCAATATTTATACTTTATCCTTTGGTTGAAGTAGCTACTACGAGCCTCGATGTTGGCGGTGGCAGGCTTGGGTTTGGAGTATATGCTGAAGTTGCAAAATCAGCCTATATTCGCAAGGCTCTATATAATAGCTTAATGATGAGCACCCTGACGGCGATTGTTGGTACTATTATTGGCTTTATTTTTGCCTTTGCGGTTGTGCGTGCTAAAGTTCCATTGTCAAGATTCTTCAATACTATGGCAGTGATTCCTATTGTATCGCCACCATTTATTGGCGCTTTAGCGATCATCATGCTTTTTGGAAACAATGGGCTAATCAGCTGGAATCTTCTCAAGATTCAGAATTTTCCCATTTATGGATTCAATGGACTTTTTATTGCTCAGGTAGTCACTTTTTTCCCTGTATCCTATTTGACTTTGAAAGGTGTACTCGAATCGATGAACCCGATCCTAGAGGATGCAGCGCTGGATCTTGGAGGAACAAGGTGGAAAGTCTTCAAAAAAGTTACTTTACTGCTAGCTATTCC